>JBMTZJ010000049.1:0-9857 GCA_049455515.1 Steroidobacteraceae bacterium | reverse complement strand
GATTGATTGACCAATCTTTGACCGAGCTCGATCGCTTCGGAGCGTCGTAGTCCTTTGAGGTATTGACGGATGGCCGCGCGCGCTTTGGCGGTGACGACGAAGTTGACCCACGAGGGGTTAGGTATGGCACCCGGAGCCGTGACGACTTCAACCGTTTGACCATTCCGCAACTGCGTGCGCAGTGGCGCGAGTCTGCGATCGACCTTGGCAGCGACACATCGATTGCCGACGTCCGTGTGCACCGCGTAGGCGAAATCGACCACGGTCGCGCCCCGTGGCAGGCGCAGAATTTTGCCCTTCGGCGTAAACACGTAAACCTTGTCGGGGAATAGATCGAGGCGAACGCTCTCGAGAAACTCCTCCGAAGAGCCCGCCTCCTGCATCGAGATCAGGTTCGACAGCCACTCGCGTGCCCGGGCTTGTTCGTGCCCCGCGGAGGCCTCACCCGATTTGTATTTCCAGTGGGCGGCGATCCCCGATTCCGAAACGCGATGCATGTCGCGCGTACGAATCTGCGCTTCGATGGGCAAGCCGTTAGGCCCGAACAGGGTGGTATGCAGCGACTGATAACCGTTGACGCGCGGAATCGCGATGTAATCTTTGAAACGTCCGGGCATCGGCCGATACGCGCCATGTACCACGCCGAGTGCGCGGTAGCAGTGATCGACGGACTCGACGATGACGCGCAGGCCGTACACATCTACGATTTCGGAAAGCGATGTTCGCTTCCGCTGCATTTTTCGGTAGATGCTGTAGAGATGTTTCTCACGGGCCTCGACTTCGGCTTCGATGCCGGCCTTAGAGAGTGCTGCGCCGATGTTCTCGGAGATGCGGGTGAGAAATTCTTTCTGGTTGCCGCGGGCGCGTTTGAGGGCTTTTTCGATGACTTTGTATCGACGGGGATACAGCGCGAGAAAACCGAGGTCTTCAAGCTCGAGCTTCATCGCGTAGAGGCCGAGACGTTCGGCGAGCGGCGCGTAAATGTCGAGAGTCTCTCGGGCGATGGCGCGTCGCCGCTGTGGGGCCATTCCCTCGATCGTGCGCATGTTGTGCAGTCGATCGGCGAGCTTCACCAGAATGACGCGCAAGTCGCGCACCATCGCGAGCAGCATCTTGCGGAAGGATTCGGCCTGCGCCTCCTCGCGACTCTTGAACTGGATCTGGTCGAGTTTGGTGACGCCATCGACGATATCGGCGACGGTTTGGCCGAATCGACTCGCCAGATCTTCTTTGGCGATCGGCGTATCTTCGATGACGTCGTGGAGGATCGCCGCCACGATGGTGTCGGCGTCGAGACGCAGACTGGCCAGAACTTCGGCGGCCGCTACCGGATGCGCGATGTAGGGCTCACCCGTTTTGCGTTTTTGACCCCGATGCGCTTCGGCGCCGAATTCCGCCGCTTCGCGAATGCGTTCGACGTGTTCGGGCGGCAGGTAGGCGCTGGCAGCGCTCAGCAGCTCCTTGAGGCCGGGGGTCCTGCGTGAACCGCCGGGCAGAAAGCCGAGCAGTGTCTGCGCATAATCCAAGGTGCCTCCGCCCTGTCAGGGCCGCGCGATCAGTCTCCGAGACCGAACTGAGGAGCACGGAAGCCCGGGTCGGGCTCCATGATGTCGGGCAGCAAGCTCGGCTCCGGCTCGGGTTCCGGCTCCGGCTCGAGCAGCATTTCGGCCGTGATATTGCCCGCGGCGATTTCGCGCAAGGCGACGACCGTGGGCTTGTCGTTTTCCCAAGGTACCGTTGACTCGGCGCCATTGGCCAGCCGACGCGCACGCTGGGACGCGAGGATCACGAGCTGGAAGATGTTGTCGACGTTCTGGAGACAGTCTTCGACGGTGATTCGCGCCATGGGGAAAGCCCTCGGGATAGACCCGTAATAACCTTAAATGGGGCCGTCGAGTATAGGCGATTTCAGGGGTTTCCTGCCAGCGACGACGCCCCGCCGGTGTCTAGACGACGGTATCTAGCCGAGGAGA
The DNA here is from genome assembly GCA_049455515.1 of Steroidobacteraceae bacterium. Lineage (GTDB taxonomy): Bacteria > Pseudomonadota > Gammaproteobacteria > Steroidobacterales > Steroidobacteraceae > UBA964. Next base: position 7,884 of record JBMTZJ010000049.1, on the reverse strand, counting down.
TCGCGGAGCAATGGTTCGAGTGCCGGGCGGTTCCCGACCAGATCCGCAGCGTTACCGGCCACGACGCGCAGAAGATCCGAAACCGCACCTTCGAAGTCCTCGTTGACGACCACGTACTCGAACTCGTCGTGATGGCCCATATCGGTGACCGCATCGCGCAACCGCCGGGCAATCACCGTTTCGCTATCGGTACCACGGCCGCGCAGTCGTCGTTCGAGCTCGGCTCGGGAGGGCGGCAGTACGAATACGCTGATACATCCGGACTCTCCCGTCGTCGGGTTGCGCGTACGCTCTCTGACCTGCCGTGCGCCTTGCCAATCGATCTCGAGAATCACGTCGTGCCCGCGGCCAAAGGCCTCATCGAGCGCCTTACGGCTCGTACCGTAGTAGTTGTCGAAGACCGGCGCGTACTCGAGAAAGCCGTCCGCAGCGATCATTTCTTTGAATTGATCGACGGTGACGAAGTAGTAGTCGCGGCCCTCGACTTCGTTGGCTCTCTTGGCGCGAGTGGTATGAGAGACGCACACACGAAGATTAGGGTCACGCGCGAGCGCCGCCTTGACGAGGCTGGTTTTGCCGGCGCCCGATGGCGCGGCGATCACGAAAAGCCGCCCGCTCATTCGATGTTTTGCACCTGCTCGCGCATCTGCTCGATCAGCACTTTCATATCTACGGCGATGCGTGTCACGTCGAGTTCCTGGGACTTCGACGACAAAGTATTCGCCTCGCGGTTGAGTTCCTGCATGAGAAAGTCGAGACGTCGACCCGCGGCCTCATCACCCTCGATGACACGCCGGATTTCGACGATGTGCCCATCGAGACGATCGAGTTCCTCGTCGACGTCGGCGCGTTGCAACATCAGCGCGACTTCCTGTTCGAATCGGCCGGCATCCACTGCGGTGCCGAGCTCAGCAAGGCGTTCTTGTAAACGGTTACGCAGGCGAGTCTGCAGCTCCGGCGCGCGGGCGCGTAGGCTCGCGACCAGCTCGGCGAGTGAGCCGCAGCGCTGATCGATGAGCTCCCGTAATCTTTGACCCTCTCGACGACGCGCAGCAACCATCTCTTTGATGGTCTCTTGAAAGAGTGCTCGGCAGGCACCTTGAAGGCTTTCGGTGTCCGGTGCGTCATCTCTCAAGACGCCCGGCCAGCGCAGCACTTCGAGGGGATCGACTCGCGATGTGCCGAGGAGCGCACCGAACAGCGTTCCGCCCGGTAGGCGCGCTGCGATTTCCTCGGTGCGCTTCAGCAGGCGCTGCAGGGCGGCTTCGTCGACGCGTAACTCCCGCTCGGCCTGGTGAGAGCCGCGCAGATGGATCGTGCAATCGAGCTTGCCTCGCTTAAGTTCCTTGGCGAGTCGTTGTCGAAGCTCGCCCTCCAGGGAACGCAGTTCTTCGGGCAGGCGAAATCCCGGCTCTAGGTACCGGTGATTGACGCTACGCATTTCGCAGGTGAGTTCGCCGAAGGGTCCACTCACCTCGCGCCGCGCGAAGCCGGTCATACTGCTGATCATCGAGTGTCCTCTGCTCGCCGCTACCGCCGTGCGCCCAAGCGTGCCCGGGTGTATAAAGCGCGCAGTTTATCCCACAGGTCTGCCAGACACGGAAATCAAAGATGTTTCAACGCCCGAGCGGTCGCAGCCCCGACCAACTACGTCCGGTACGATTTCAACGTCAGTACACCCTGCACGCCGAAGGTTCGGTGCTGGTGGAATTCGGCGGGACGAGGGTGCTATGTACCGCCAGTATCGAAGAGGGAGTTCCCGGCTTTCTCCGCGGACGCGGCCAGGGCTGGGTGACGGCGGAGTACGGCATGTTGCCCCGCGCGACGCACACTCGATCGGCACGCGAAGCGGCGAAAGGCAAGCAATCGGGGCGGACCCAAGAGATTCAGAGATTGATCGGTCGCAGTCTGCGGGCCGTCATGGATATGGCCGCCCTCGGTGAGCGCACGGTGACGCTCGACTGCGATGTGCTTCAGGCTGACGGCGGAACGCGAACCGCGGCGATCACCGGAAGCTACGTGGCCTTGGTCGATGCCTGCCAGACCCTGATCGCTCGCGGCACGCTTGCGCGTTCGCCGTTACACGGACAGGTGGCCGCCGTATCGGTCGGCATCTGCGGCGGCGTTCCGGTTCTCGATCTCGATTACGCGGAGGACTCGCAGGCGGAGACCGACATGAACATCGTCATGAAGGACGGCGGTAGTTTCGTCGAGATTCAGGGCACGGCAGAGGGGCATGCCTTTCGCCGGGAGGAACTCGACGCCATGCTCGCGCTCGCCTCCGACGGCATCTCGCGATTGCACCATTTGCAGCGCGAGGCGCTGCAAATGATCAAGCCCTGAACGATGCGGATCGTTCTCGCGACGGGCAATGCCGGAAAAATTCGCGAGTTCGCGGACATGCTCGGCCCACTCGGCTTCGAGTTCGTGCCGCAGTCCGCGTTCGGGATCGAACCTCCCGAGGAAACCGGAGAAACTTTTGAAGACAATGCCTTACTGAAGGCGCGCTACGCTTCAGCCCGGAGCGGGTTGCCCGCGATGGCAGATGACTCGGGTCTCGAGGTCGATGCATTGGGTGGTGCGCCGGGCGTCCGGTCCGCTCGATATGCAGGCGAAGGCGCCGGAGATCTCGCCAATCTCAAAAAATTACTCGAGGCGATGGCAAGTGTGGAGGAGGCGGCGCGCTCGGCCCGCTTTCGTTGCGTGATCGCTTTGGTCCGCGGAGCCGACGATCAAGCGCCGACATTGGGGCGTGGTGTTTGGGAAGGCAGTATCCTGCGCTCGCCTCGCGGTGGTGGTGGCTTTGGTTACGACCCGGTGTTCGCGCCGCGCGGCGAGAGTCGCAGCGTTGCCGAGCTCGCCGCAGCGGAGAAGCATGCGCAGAGTCATCGTGGCGCCGCGCTTCGCGACCTTTACGCTCGACTCGGTCGAGTCTGATGATCGACGCGACATGAATTCCGAGATACCGCTCAGTCTCTACATCCATTTTCCTTGGTGTGTCAGCAAATGCCCGTACTGCGACTTCAATTCGCACGGGTTACGCGACGATGTTCCGGGCCGTGATCGTGTGCCGGAAGAGTCGTATGTTGCAGCGCTGTTGAGCGATCTCGCGAATCAATGCGAGTCTCAGTCTGCACTCATCGACGACCGACCGATTTCGACGGTATTCATGGGCGGCGGCACGCCCAGTCTATTTTCTCCCGCGGCCATCGGGCGTGTCATCGACGCTGTGCGGACGGGGCCTGGGCTCGCTCCGAATGCCGAGATCACCCTCGAAGCGAACCCCGGCACCATCGAGCGCGGTCGTTTCGCCGAGTACGCGGCGGTCGGCGTCAATCGCATATCGCTCGGCGCTCAAAGTTTTGATGCGGACGCGCTGCGCAAGCTGGGCCGTATCCACTGCGCCGACGACACGCGGCTTGCAGCGGCCGAGCTGCACGCCGCGGGTTTGATCAATTTCAATGTCGATCTGATGTATGGATTACCCGATCAAGACGAAGCCGGAGCGCTCCGCGATGTCGAGGCAGCGCTATCGCTATCGCCGGCGCAGATTTCTCACTATCACCTGACACTCGAACCCGGCACCCCGTTTGCGGCACGACCGCCTTCGGGTTTACCCGTAGATGATCAAGTGTCGCGCATGCTCGAGATCACGCACGCACGACTGGCGGCCGCAGGCTATCGGCAGTACGAAGTGTCGGCGTACGCGCGCCCCGGCTTCGAATGCGCACACAACCTCGTCTACTGGAGTTTCGGTGACTACCTCGGCATTGGGGCGGGCGCTCACGGCAAATTGTCGACACCTCGCGCGGGCCGCGGGATCACCGCGGTCCGCAGCGTGCAACCTCGGGAACCTCGCCGTTACCAACGCGATCCGAGAGGCGGCCTCGTTTGGCGCGAAGTCGAAGAGGACCAACTGCCATTCGAGTTCATGCTGAATGCGTTGCGACTGACCGAAGGATTCGACATCGAGCTCTTCGAGCGTCGTACCGGCTTGAGTTGGGACGTCGTGGGCGGCGTGGCGGATCGGCTTCGTGCGCGCGGCTTGCTGACCCAGTCGGAGACTCCGCCCAGAGGACGGCGGGTTTCCGCGACCGCCGTCGGATTGCAGTTTTTGAATGAGGTGCTGCTGGAATTTCTGCCGGACGAGGGCATGGAAACTATGCACAGCGGACAAAAATCCTCGCCGAGCTCGCGAATTACGTGATTTTTTCAGTTTTACGACAAGAAGAATCGCGCAAAGTATTGATTTTCTTAATAAAAATACCAAGTTAATTTTTTGATCGGGGACTGAAAAACACCAAAATCAACCGCTTACGGAATCCCCCGAAAAGGCTATTCCACAGACTTATCCACAGATTTTTGTCACCGGGGCTGGCAGCCCTTGTCGAAACCGGGCGACCGCGCTTAGACTGCGCGCCCTTTTTCGTCCTGCCCACTTATCTGGAAGGTCGGTCATGAAGCCCTCGATTCACCCGGAATACAACGAGATCAAGGTGTCCTGCTCCTGCGGCAATACCTTCCAGACGCGCTCGACCTTGGGGCAAGACCTCTCGCTCGAAGTGTGTTCGAGCTGCCACCCGTTCTACACGGGTAAGCAAAAGATCGTCGACACGGCGGGTCGCGTCGACAAGTTCCGCAAGAAGTACGCCTCCGCCGCCGCGCGCTGAGGCGGGGCGGATCGCCGATTGCGATCCGATTCGAGTTCGACCAGGCGCCCTATCGGGCGCCTTGTCATTTCTGGGTGAGCCGGAACTTCTGGTAGCGTCTGATCGTCGAATTTTTCGTGGATCGCCGGGTCGCCGCATGAAGACACTGAGAACTCTGACAACGCTGTTCGTCGCGTTGGCGATCGTGTGCTCGACGCTACCGGTCGAAGCTCAGTCCTCGTCGCGCAAGCCGGCAGAGCGCAAGTCTCAGGAAAGCTCGAGTTCGCGTAAGGCTCACGAGCAAATCCTCAAAGCCTACGGCGTCTACGAAAATCAGGCCCTGCAAGACTACGTCAGCGAAATCGGGCAGCGCGTCGCGCGCCAAAGTAGCCTTGCCGACCAGGAGTGGAAGTTCGTCGTTCTCGACGATGACTCCATCAACGCGTTCACGACGGGTTGCTGCTACGTCTACGTCCATCGCGGACTCCTCATCAATCTCAACTCCGAAGCCGAACTCGCCTCGGTACTCGGACACGAGGTTGCGCACGTCACCGCGAAGCATCCTCAGAAAAGAATGACTCGAGGCGTACTCGCCTCGATCGCTGCGACCGCTGCAGCGATCTACACCGGTTCCAGCGCCGTGGCCGATCTCGCAAACCTGGGCGCGACAGCCTGGATGCGCGGGTACGGCCGCGAAAACGAGCTCGAGGCGGATCGCATCGGCCTGCAGTACTCGGTTCGCGCGTGCTATCGGCCCGAGGCGATGGGGGAGGTGTTCGAGATGTTTCGGCGCGGCGAGCGTTTCGAAATTGACCGGGCACGCGCCGAGGGTCGGGAGCCGCGCGTCTATCACGGCATGTTTTCGTCACACCCTGCGCCCGATGCGCGCGCCGTACAAGCCGCCAAGGCCTTGGCCAATCTCGAAGCGGGGCCGGAGGGCGGATGGGTCGATAACCGCGAGCGGTACATGAAGGCCATCGACGGGCTCACCTACGGATCGAGTCGGGCTCAGGGCATCGTGCGCGGAAGCCGCCTGTATCACGCAGAGCTTGGCATCACCGTGGCGTTCCCGAGAGCGTGGACCGTCGAGAACCAGCGGGATGCGCTGATCGCCTACACCCCGAATAAAGACACGTTGATGCAGATCACGTTGCGCGACTACCCACCGACCATGGGGCCCCGCGAATTCCTCATTTCTCAATTACGTGGTGCCACGCTCTCGGGCGGAAAGCCCATCGAAATCAACGGAATGGAGGGCTACACCGTACGTACGACCTCGGGTTCTCCGCTAGACAACGGCGCTGGACCGGTTCGATGGACCGTTCTCTACCGTGACAAGCGCGCCTATCTTTTTGCGGGCGCGAGCCGCTCTTCGCGCGGCGCAGTTCCCGAGGCAGACGGGCTCTTTTTGTCAGTGGCCGAAACGTTTCGCGGCCTGAAGCCTTCGGAATTTCCGCTGGCAGAGCCTTTCCGATTACGGATCCGCACGGCGACGTCCGACACTCGACTCGACGATTACGTTGCGGACATGCCCGTCGAAAAGTACCCGCTGGAGGAGCTGAAGCTCATCAACGGTTTGTATCCCGACCGCAAGCTGCAGCCGGGCGTCCTCTACAAGGTGGTCGAATAAAAAAATCATTCGCTGCGCCTTGATTATGTGCGCCCGCCGTGTCAATTTCGTAACGATTCGTCGCGTTTCTGCGACGAACCTCAAGACGACGATTTTCACGCCATGACTACCAAGAACTTCGAACTTAAAGATCTCTCCTCGGGAAAGACCAGCACGTTGCCGGTGCGCTCGGGCAGCATCGGGCCGGATGTCGTCGACATCGGCGCCCTCAACAAAGATCACGGCGTCTTCACCTTCGATCCGGGTTTCATGGCGACGGCCAGCACCGAGAGCCGCATCACCTACATCGACGGTGATCAAGGCGTGTTGCTCTACCGTGGTTATCCCATCGAGCAACTGGCCGCTCAAAGCTCTTTCATCGAGGTGGCTTATCTCCTGAACAACGGAGAGCTTCCTGATCAGAAGCAACTCGCCGACTTCAGTGTGAGCATCCAGCGACACACCATGATCAACGAGTCGCTGCTGCGCATGTATAACGGCTTCCATTACGATGCGCACCCCATGGCCATGGTCAGCGCGATCGTGGCCTCGATGTCCGCGTTCTATCACGACTCGATGGACATCAATAACCCGCGTCATCGCGAAATCTTCATGCATCGCATCATCGCGAAGCTGCCGACGATTTCTGCAGCCGCCTACAAACGCTCGGTAGGCCAGCCTTTCGTCTATCCGCGCAACGATCTCGACTACTGCAGCAATTTGCTGCATATGTATTACGCGGTGCCCTGCGAGCCTTATCACGTCGATCCGCTTGCAGCTCAGGCGCTCGATCTTCTGCTCATCCTGCATGCCGACCACGAGCAGAACGCGAGCACCTCGACCGTGCGCCTCGCGGGCTCAACGGGGGCGAATCCTTATGCCGCCATCTCGGCGGGCGTTTCGGCGCTTTGGGGCCCCGCTCACGGCGGCGCGAACGAGGCTGTGCTCGAGATGCTCGAGGAGATCGGCAGCGTCGACAACATTCCGAAGTTCCTCGCGCAGGTCAAAGATAAGTCGAGCAACGTACGCTTGATGGGTTTCGGCCACCGTGTGTACAAGAATTTCGATCCGCGCGCGAAGATCATCCGCGAGATGTGCCACAAGGTGCTCGCCAAGATGGGTCGGTCCGATAATCCCCTGCTCGAGCTCGCGCAGCGTCTCGAAGAAATCGCGCTCAAGGACGATTACTTCATCTCGCGCAAGCTTTACCCGAACGTCGACTTCTACTCCGGCATCATTTACAGCGCGCTGGGCATTCCGCGATCAATGTTCACGGTGATGTTCGCCATCGCGCGTACGGCGGGATGGGTGGCGCATTGGCAGGAGATGATCAGCGATCCGGCCTACAAGATCGGTCGACCGCGTCAGCTCTACACGGGGCCCGTCAAACGCGACTACGTTTCGATCGCCAAGCGCGGCTGAGTTTCACCGGGATATCGGCGCTGCGCCATACCCTGCGGCGACCAGCGCCGAGACCTCACTCGTATCCGCACGTCGCATCGGTTTTCCATCGACCGGGCTGATCGGGGCCTGACGGATTCCGTCGACCGGAAAGACCACGACCTCCACCGGTTGACCATCGACTTCGAGACGTAGAGCGGGCTGTTGTACGACGCGCTCGGCGTT
>JBMTZJ010000048.1:0-9894 GCA_049455515.1 Steroidobacteraceae bacterium | reverse complement strand
GGGTGCAGGCGGCGCGAGCGCCACCGCCGGCGCCAACGTCACGGCACGTCGCACCGCGGAAAGTGCGCCCAACATCGCGGCGAGCAACGCGACGAGAAAGGCACCGAGATACACGAGCGGGCCCGCCTCGAAGTCGAGCTGCGGCAGGTGGTACACCGCTTGATAGACGCCCGCCATGTAGTGACCCACCCAGGTGCCGAGCCCGATGCCGAGCACCGCCGCACCCAAACAAAAGGCGAGCGCAAACTTCGCGTAATGAGAGCCGATGGTGGTATTCGCGTAGCCGAACGCCTTGAGGAGTCCGATATTGGCGCGCTCAGTCGCGACGAGTCTCGAGAGCATCACGTTGATCAGGAATACCGCCACCATCAAAAATATCGGCGGCAGGATGCTCGCGAGCGTTCGCAGTTGCGACAACTCGTCGGCGAGATAGCGCGCTGAGAGCATGCGATCGCGGCCATAGAGACCACGCCCGCCGAAGCGTGACAGTTGAGCATCGACGCTCGCGATCACGGCCGGACGATCGGCATCGGCTTGGAGCCGTAAGACGACGTCGTTGAAGGCGCCGTCGAGATCGAGCGCACTACCGAGCGCTTCGCCATTCATCCAGAGTACGCCGAAGCGCCGCGGCTCCGGGAGAATATCCCCCGGCGCCACCGCGAAAACGAACTCGGGACTGCTCGCGATACCCACGACCTCGACCGTTTTACGCTGTCCCCGAATGAGCACCGGCAATCGCAACCCCGGCTCGATCGTATGGGCCTCGGCGAACGCCTCATTTACGAGCACCTCTGCACTGCGCGCGGCATCGGGCCATCGACCTCGCTTCAACACCAAGTCGTTCACTCGAGGCCTACGGTCAGCCGGCAAGGAGATGAGTCGCGCCGATACCGGCTCGATGACGCCGTCGATGGTCAATAATCCGACGCCGCTCGCGCGGGCTTCGAGGGCGGCGACGCCCGGTACCGCGGCGAGATCCATGGCGATGCGATCGGGCGCCCGAACGAGCGAACCGGCAAGATCAGCCATCAGTGAGCGAGCGTAATACTGATCTCGCGAGGCTTCGAGCGAGCCGTACATCCCCGTGGCCATCACGAAGATGGCGATCCCGCAGCCGAGCACGACACCCACCGCTACGGCCTGTAACCACAGGCGGCGCAAGTCCCTCAATAATTTCCGATCGAGCGGGCTCACCAATGCAACTCGGAGGGGGGTACTCGCTGAGGATTGCGTTCGATGGAACGGATCAATCCATCCGCGAACCGTACGACGCGATCGCCGAGCCTTGCGATGTCGGCGTTGTGCGTGATCAACAAAGTCGTCGTGCCGAGCTGCTCGTTGATCTGCAGGATCGACTCGAGCACCCGGATACCGGTTGCCACATCGAGCGCACCGGTAGGCTCGTCACAGAGCAATACGGTCGGCCGCTTCGCGATCGCGCGCGAGATGGCGACCCGCTGCTGCTCGCCGCCCGAGAGCTGCGCGGGAAAGTGGGTCATCCGCTCGCTGAGACCGACCAAGGCCAGCGCCTCTTCAGCGGGCATCGGCGCGTCCGCGACCTCGGTCACGAGCTCGACGTTTTCGCGCGCCGTGAGGCTCGCGATGAGATTGTAGAACTGGAATACGAAACCAACGTGATGGCGTCGGTAATCCGTCAGCTCTGCATCCGTGGCGCTCGAGAGTTCGAGATTACCAAAACGAACGCTGCCCGCTGTGGGTCGATCGAGTCCACCCAAAATATTGAGCAACGTCGATTTGCCCGAACCCGAAGGACCGAGCAGCACGAGAAGCTCGCCCGGATCGATGTGCAGATCGATGCCCTGCAGCGCATGAACGGCCGCTGCACCCTCACCGTATGTTTTGCGCAGCCCCCGCAATTCGAAAACGGGTGGTCGCGATGGGCTCATCCCACCCAAGCTCGCGCATTACGGAAGAGACGCATCCAACCCGAATACTCCGCGTTGCCTGGCGGCCGCCAAGACATTTGGACGGCGCGGAACACGCGCTCGGGATGCGGCATGGCAAGCGTGATACGTCCATCGAGGTTGCAGAGCGCGGCGAGTCCGTTCGGTGAGCCGTTCGGGTTTGCGGGATAGCGCGTGGCAATCTCACCGGCACGCACGACGTACCGTAGTCCGACGGTACCCGAAGATTCGCAGGCGATAGCCTGTGCGGCATCGGCGAATTCGGCACGACCCTCGCCGTGAGAGACCGCGATGGGCAGCACGGACCCGGTCATGCCCATGAAGAAAATGGAGGGTGTCGACATCACCTCGACGAGCGTCGCACGTCCCTCGAATTGTTCAACGCGATTGCGCACGAAGCGCGGCCAGTGTGCCGCCCCAGGAACGATGGGCGCGAGCTGCGCCATCATCTGGCAGCCATTGCAGATCCCGAGCGCGAAAGTCTCGCGACGTGCAAAGAATTCGGCGAAGGACTCACGCATCTGCGGATTGAATAGGATAGACTTCGCCCAGCCCTCGCCCGCCCCGAGCACGTCGCCGTACGAGAATCCACCGCACGCAACGAGGCCGCGGAACTCCGCAAGTTGTCGCCGACCATTGATGAGATCGGTCATGTGAACGTCGTGCGCTTCGAATCCTGCGCGATCGAACACCGCCGCCATCTCGGACTGACTGTTGACGCCCTGCTCTCGCAGTACGGCAATCTTCGGTCGTGCACCCCGGTTGACGAACGGTGCCGTGATGTCTTCATCGGGATCGAAACTGAGCACCGACTGTAAGGGGAGCGTCGCCAACGACGTCGCCGCTTCGAACTCTTCTTGTGCACACTTGGGGTCGTCACGTAGCGCGCGCATGCGATGGCTCGTCGACGACCACTCGCGCTTCAGCGCCTCCCAAGACTCATCGATGACGAGCTTGCCTGCTGCGATGCGGATCCGGTCTGATTTAGGCTCGACGCGGCCGATGACCGCACTGCAATGGCCCACGCCGTGCTTGAACAAAATGCCGAGGACGTCGGCGCAGTTCTCGACATGGACCTGCAGCACCACACCCGGTTCCTCGGCAAAGAGCGCGGCGAGCGCCGCAGCCTTGTTGCCGAGCTCGCGCGGGTCTTTCATGCCGATGTTGACGTCGATCCCGCAATGACCCGCAAACGCCATCTCGATGAGCGTGACTGCGAGCCCACCATCGGAGCGATCGTGGTACGCGAGCACCGCATCGAGCGCTCGCAGTTCTGCGAGTGCTGCTGCGAGACCCTTCAAAAGCTCGGGATCATTGAGATCGGCTGGCGCTTCGCCGAGCCCGCCGTACACTTGTGTCAACACCGAGCCGCCGATGCGGTTACGCCCTTCACCGAGGTCGATATAGATGAGCGAGGTGAAGCCGCGATCGGTACGCAGCTGTGGTGTCCAGCAGCGGCGTACGTCACCCACCGGCGCGAACGCGGAGACGATCAAAGAAACGGGCGCGACGACCGTTTTTTGCTCGCCCGCGTCGTCCTTCCAGGCGGTACGCATGGATAGCGAGTCTTTTCCGACGGGAATGGCGATACCGAGCGCGGGACATAACTCCTCGCCCACCGCCCGTACGGCCGCGTAAAGCGCAGCGTCCTCACCGGGTTCGCCGCAAGCGGCCATCCAATTGGCAGAGAGACGGATATCCGCGAGTCGCCGCACATCGGCGGACAAAATATTCGTGATCGCTTCTGCCACGGCCAATCGGGCCGCAGCGCGCGAATCGAGGATGGCGACCGGGGTGCGCTCGCCCATCGCCATAGCCTCGCCCGCATGACCAAAATAATCGGCCGTCGTCACGCCGCAATCGGCGACGGGGACCTGCCAGGGGCCTACCATCTGATCACGCGAGATCATGCCGCCGACCGTCCGGTCACCGATGGTGACGAGGAAGGTCTTGTCGGCGACCGCCGGGAACCGAAGCACCCGACGCAATGCTTCGCGTGGATCGATGGTGGTGACGCCGAAATCGAGGGTACGCGGTGCAATGGAGGCAACGTCGCGCAGCATCTTGGGCGGTTTGCCGAGCAGCACTTCGATGGGCATGTCCACCGGCGTGTCGTTCAGCAGGGAATCTTTGACGAGGAGTCGTCCATCGTCGGTCAGCGTACCGATCACGGCATAAGGACACCGCTCGCGCTCGCACAGCGCGGAAAACTCCTCGATCGCTGCGGCGCCGACGACGAGTACGTAGCGCTCCTGCGACTCATTGCACCAGAGCTCCATGGGCGACATGCCGGGCTCATCGCTCGCGATCGCGCGCAAGTCGACGATGGCGCCCCGACCGCTGTGCGCGACGGCCTCGGGTACGGCATTGGAGAGCCCGCCGGCGCCGACGTCATGAATCAACAAAATGGGGTTCTGATCGCCGCGCGCCCAGCAGCGATCGATGACCTCTTGGGCACGACGCTGCATTTCGGGGTTGCCGCGCTGTACCGAGGCGAAATCGAGATCGGCACTCGATACGCCCGCACCCACCGAGGAGGCTGCGCCGCCCCCGAGTCCGATGAGCATCGAAGGACCGCCGAGCACGACGAGTTTCGCCCCAGCCGGACAATCGCGCTTCTCGATGTGCTCGCGGCGTACGTTGCCGAGACCGCCGGCGATCATGATCGGCTTGTGATAGCCGCGGAATCGCGACGCGGCATCGCCCGGCGCCTGGATCTCGAGCGTACGGAAGTAACCGTTGATCCCCGGTCGCCCGAACTCGTTGTTGAATGCGGCGGCGCCGATCGGACCCTCGAGCATGATGTCGAGTGCCGAGGCGATGCGATCGGGTTTACCCGGAGCCGGTTTGCCGGGTAGAGATTCCCATGGCTGCTCGAAACCCGGAATTCTTAGATGGGATACCGAATAACCGACGAGCCCCGCTTTGGGCTTCGCGCCGATCCCCGTCGCGCCCTCATCACGAATTTCACCACCAGAACCCGTCGACGCACCCGGAAACGGCGAAATCGCGGTCGGGTGATTGTGCGTCTCCACCTTCATCAGGATGTCGATCGGCTCGACCTGAGCGCCGTAAACACCCGTCTGCGGGTCGGGGAACCAGCGGCGTCCGTGAGCGATGCCCTCGATGACGGCAGCGTTGTCCTTGTAGGCGCTCAACACCCCTTGCGGCGCGCGTGCATGGGTATTGCGGATCATCGAAAACAGCGACTTCGCTTGGGGCTCGCCGTTGATGACCCAGTCGGCGTTGAAAATCTTGTGGCGGCAGTGCTCGGAGTTCGCCTGCGCGAACATCATGAGCTCGACATCGCTCGGATCGCGTCCCAGCTCCCGAAACGCGTTTAAAAGATAGTCGATTTCGTCGGCCGAGAGCGCGAGCCCGAGTTCCGTATTGGCGGTCTCAAGTGCTGCGCGACCGGTTTTCAAAGATATCCGGCGTAATGCTCTCGGCGATTCGACGGCAAAAAGTGCATCAGCTTTGGATGCCTCATCGATCACGATCTCGGTCATGCGATCGTGCAGCATCGGCGCGATCGCGGATAAGGCCGAGTGATCGAGCGGCGTGGGCGCGATCAACCGATATTCGATGCCGCGCTCGATGCGGCGAACCGCATCAAGACCACAGACCTTCGCGATATCCGTTGCCTTGCTCGCCCAGGGCGAGATCGTCCCGGGACGCGGAATCACCCAGAGCGATTGGGCGTTCGAGGATTCTTTGACGTCACTGCGCGGGCCGTAGCGCAACAGAGACTCGAGCGTTCGGGTCTCGTCCGCATTCAGCGCACGCGACAGATCAACGAAATGCACGAATCGGGTCTCGACGGCTTCGAGGGTGCCGGCCACTTCGCGCAGGCGCGGCAGGAGCTTGCGGAGACGGAAATCGGAGAGCGCGGGGGCGCCGCGGACGATCATGGGTACGACGCGGCCTATTTCTTGGACCCGTCACCCGCCGGCGGCGGAAAGACGGGCATCGGGAACTGGGCCACGTTCGAACCTTCGTAGGTGCTGATCTTGCTGACGCCCTGCTTTTTAACTTCGTCGATACGCAACACCGAGTGCAGCGGCAGGTAGCTGCGCTTGACACCCTCGAACTCGGATTTGATGCGTTCCTCGCTCGGGTCGAGCACCACGGTCGAGCGCTCGCCGAAGACGAGCTCTTCGATCTCGATGAAACCGAAGAGACTGCCGTGATTGACCTTGCGGGCGTAGACCTCGTAGATCTTGCCCTGGTTCACGAACATGACCTTATAGATGTGACTCGCTGGCATGGCGTCCGTGTCGGAAAGTGGCGGAGAGGGTGAGATTCGAACTCACGTGCCGGGATTAACCGACCATCCGATTTCGAGTCGGCGCCGTTATGACCACTTCGGTACCTCTCCGGGGCCGGGTATTCTACCCGACATGACTCGAACCGGGACAGTCCAAAGGGTGCTCCGGACCCTCCTTCCGCTCGTGGTTTTGCTGGCGATGGCCGGCTGCAGTCGTAGCGGGCTCATGGAAGAAATCCGCGAACGCGGTGAATTGCGCGTCGCCACGCTGAACGGCCCGACCACGTACTACATCGGGCCAGAGGGGCCCGAGGGCCCGGAATACGCGCTTGCGCAACGCTTCGCCGAGGAGCTCGGAGTCAAACTCACCCTCGTGGTGGAGCCCGACCGGCAAGGCCTGAGAAACGCTTTGAAGGATAAACGGGCGGATCTCGCGGCAGCGCAGTTGTCGTGGAGCCCGCGCTGGCGTCAGGTTGCTCTGCCCTCGGAGGTCTATTCGGAGTCTCCACTATTCTGGATTCAGGCCAAGGGTTCACCGCCGCTCAAAACTCTCGAGGAAGTCTCGAAGAGACGCGTCCTCGTCATGGACGAGAGCGCCGAACTCAATTGGCTCGAACAGCAACCCTCCATCGGTCGCAAGCGAATCCGCTACACCGTCGTTCCGCGCAATGTCGGTCGCGACACCCTCGAACTTGTTGCTTCGGGTCGCGGAGACGTCACGTTGATGGATGGTCGCGAGTTCGCCGCAGCACGAGCGCTACATCCCTCGCTCGAAGTCGCCTTTGCGCTGCCGGAGCGTCGGGAGCTCTATTGGATGGTGCGCCGCGATGGACGTGACCTGCTGGCCGAGGTCGATGCGTTCTTCGCGCGTGCACGCCCAAAGATTACGCCGCCTACGCTTGAGATCGAGGAGCTTTCGCGTCCGCGCGTGTTGCCGCGTGCGAATTCCGAACAGTTACGTATCGATCTCGAAGCTCGGCTTCCAGAGCTCCGTGAATTCTTCGATGAAGCTGCCGAGCTCTCGGGGCTCGACTGGCGTCTCATCGCCGCTGTGGGATATCAGGAGTCGATGTGGGATGCGGATGCCGTATCCCACTTTGGTGCGCAAGGCATCATGATGTTGATGCCCCGTACGGCTCGCTCCCTCGGCGTCAGCAATCCCTTCGATGAGCGCGAAAACATTCTCGCGGGCGCGCGTTATCTGGCGCAGCTCTACGCCACCATCCCATCAAGGATTCGCGATCCCGATCGCCTCTGGATGGCGATCGCCTCGTACAACATGGGCTACGGACATCTCGAGGACGCGCGCGTGCTAACGGCACGACAAGGCGGTGATCCTGATACGTGGATCGACGTACGAGAGCGGCTGACCCTGCTCTCCGAGGAGTTTTGGTACCTGCAGGCCAAGAACGGCTACGCGCGGGGTTTCGAGACCAAGCAGATGGTCGATCATGTTCAGCAATATCTCGCGCTGATGCGCGAGAGTTTCCCGGACGATGACGCCTCGATGACTAGCGTCGCGCTCGAAAGAACGCGCTAAGCAATTCGCCGCACTCTTCGGCGAGTACGCCCCCGAAGACGTCGACGCGATGATTAAGCGCCGGCATAGCAAAGATATCGGCGATGCTTCCGGCACCGCCCGCCTTGGGATCCCAAGCGCCAAACACGACGCGACTGACACGTGCGTGAACGAGTGCCGAGGCGCACATGATGCACGGCTCGAGCGTCACGTAGAGGGTAGTGTCGTTGAGTCGATAGTCGCCGAGGTGCTCGGCCGCTGCGCGCAAGGCAACGATTTCGGCATGGGCGGTCGGGTCGTGACGATGAATCGGGCAATTTGCGCCCTCGCCGACGACCTCCGCACCCCGAACGAGTACGGCACCGACGGGCACCTCACCACGATCGGCAGCTTGACGCGCTAACGTCAACGCGCGGCGCATGAAATCGATATCCGAAGGGATCGTCATGCGCGGATTAGACACCATTTAGCGCGGGATCAGACGGATTGACCTCACGCAACCGGGCCAACGCGCGCGCTTCAGCAGCCCGATCGCCTTCCTGTCGTGCCCACGCCGCCAAGGCAATCAAGGAGTCTCGATCGAAGCGCCGCTTTAAACCGTCTTCGAGTAGACGCCTCGCCTCACTGCGACGTCCCGCATCGTCGAGCGACAGCGCGTAAACGTAACGGAAGCGCGAGTCGTCAGGCGCTGCACGATGCGCCGCCGAAAACTCGACGAGGGCCTCACGTTTACGCCCCTGTCTCACGAGCGACAGCCCGAGCGCCTCGCGCAAGGCGGCTGCCGCGGTATTTCGTTTGAGGCCTTCGCGCAATGTCGTCTCCGCCTCGCTCTCACGACCCGACGACCTCAGTAGATCACTGAGGTTCACGTACGCGGCAATGAATTGGGGTTCGATCGATATCGCCCGTCGCAAGGATTGCTCGGCGGCAGCTTGATCGCCGCGCGCCGCTTGCAGCACCGAGAGATTGAGCCAGGACTCGCCACGGCTGAGATCGTGCCGAAGAGAGCGCTCCAAATCTTTGAGCTCGGTATCGAGACGCAGTCGAGACTCTTCGGTCAAAGATTCCCGTACGGGCAAAAGCTGCCTCGCCGCTTCATGACGAACCGCGCGCGTCGGGTCCGCGAGCATCGGCGCGAGCAGCGACACCCGACGATCGAGCGGTAACGCGGTTTGCTCCCGTAATGCGTGGTAACGCACGAGCGCATCTCGATCGGCAAGCTGACGACGCACGCTGGTCGCGGGAATCTCCCCGGGATACTGCGCGAGCAGTTCGATCGCCGTGGCTCGGACGATGCCCGCGTGAGTCGGATCCTCGAGCACGCCCAGTAACTTGGAGACCGCGCCTTTTTCACCGCGGCGGCCGGCGTGCAGCGCGATAGCAAAATGCGGTTTTTCACGGTATTCCGTGCCATACCAGCGCTGCATCGCCGCATCCGCCCAACGCGCATCACGCTCGACATGGCAGTCGTTGCAGGCGTTCGGAACATCGAGACTCAACGTGAGATCGGGACGCGGCACGTGAAAGCCGTGATCCCGGCGGCGATCGATCACCATGTAGGTCTCTTCCCGCATGTGACAGCTCACGCACTCCGAGGCATTCGCTTCATGATGATGATGCTTCGGCGTGTCGAACTCCGCCGCTGCATGACATTGCGTACAGGTCTCGTTTCCGGGCTTCTTGAGTTTCTGGGTATGTGGATCGTGGCATGCGGCGCAGGTCACGCCTGCGGCGTGCTTGGAGCTTTGCAGGAAAGAACCCCAAACGAATACTTCGCCTTGCTGCTGACCGTCGGCGTGATACAGACCCTCAGACAACGTCACGGGCAAGTAATGATCGAGCAAGGCATCACCCGCCTTAGCGCCTTCGGCAAACTGCGCGCGTCTCGAGTGACACGCGGCGCAGGTCTCCATCTCCGCCTTGGCGCGCTCGATCCCTTCACCGAGCTGATACGGCCGCTCGGGTGAGGCAATGTGTTGCGATCCCGGACCGTGACACGCCTCGCAGCCGACAGCGACATCCGACCACGTCGTCGCAAACTCGTCTCGCTCGGCATCGAAACCTTTGCGGACGTTCGTCGAGTGACAGTCGGCGCACATGACGTTCCAGTTCTGTGCCGGCCGGGTCCAGTGCAGCTCGTCACGAAAATCGACACGCTCGTTCGGATAGAGATGAAACCAGCG
>JBMTZJ010000047.1:0-10090 GCA_049455515.1 Steroidobacteraceae bacterium | reverse complement strand
TTGCGATCCGCGAAGGCGGCCGCACCGTCGGTGCAGGCGTCGTCGCCAAGATCCTGAAGTAAGGAAAGCGAAAGACACAAGCACAGGCCAGTAGCTCAATTGGCAGAGCGGCGGTCTCCAAAACCGCAGGTTGGGGGTTCGATTCCCTCCTGGCCTGCCACTCAGGGTCGAAGATGAACGATATCGTCGGACAGGAAGGCGTCACCGGCGCCGACAAAGCGAAACTCTACGCTGCGGTGCTCATCGCGGCGGCGGGTATCGCTGCGTTTTATTTCCTGAAAGGCGATCAGGACGACTGGATTCGCTGGTCGGTGTTCGTCGGCTCGCTGCTCGTCGGCGCTTTGGTCTTTGCGGTGTCCCAGTACGGCCGCGACTTCTGGAAATTCGTTCTCGATTCGCGAATCGAGTTGTACAAGGTCTTCTGGCCGACGCGGCAGGAGACCGGCACGATGACGGTCGTCGTCTTCGTGTTCGTCATCATCATGGCGCTGTTCTTCTGGGGCGTCGATGCGGTGCTCAGCTGGGCCACCCGCTCGATCCTCGGCAGCGCAGACGCGGGAGGCTGAGTCGATGGCCTTGCGTTGGTACGTCGTGCACGCCTATTCGAACTTCGAGCATCGTGTTGCCGAGGGGCTCAAAGAGCGCATCAAGCGCGCCGGTCTCGAAGCGAAGTTCGGCGAGATTCTCGTGCCCACCGAAGAGGTGGTCGAGATGCGCGACGGACAAAAGCGTAAGAGCGAGCGCAAGTTCTACCCGGGTTACGTGTTGGTGCAGATGGAGATGGACGAGACCACGTGGCATCTCGTGCACGAGGTACCGAAGGTTCTCGGCTTCATCGGCGGCACCAAAGAAAAGCCGGCTCCGATCTCCGATCGCGAAGCGAATCAGATCCTGCGTCGCGTCGAAGAGGGTGTCGAGAAGCCGCGGCCGAAGGTGGTCTTCGCGCCGGGAGAGGTTGTCAGAGTGACCGACGGACCGTTCAACGATTTCAACGGTGTCGTCGAGAACGTGAATTACGAGAAGAACCGCCTGCAGGTGGCGGTGCAGATCCTCGGGCGTTCGACGCCCGTCGAACTCGACTTCTCACAGGTTGAAAAGGCCTGAGCCCAAAAGGCTCGGGTCGTTTTAGGTAGCGGTACGCGAAGGATCGCGTGCCGTAACGGCAAGGAAGCGCATGGGGAGCTCGAGCGATCGGGCGTTTGCACCCAGGAGAGATAACGATGGCCAAGAAAGTTCAAGGCTACGTCAAGCTGCAGGTTCCTGCGGGCTCGGCGAACCCGTCTCCGCCCATCGGCCCGGCACTGGGCCAGCAGGGCGTGAACATCATGGAATTCTGTAAGCAGTTCAATGCTGCGACGCAGAAGCTGGAGAAGGGCCTGCCGATCCCGGTGATCATCACCGTGTACGCGGACCGCAGCTTCACCTTCATCATGAAGACGCCGCCGGCGTCCGTGCTGATCCGCAAGGCGATCGGCATCGAGAAGGGTAGCGGCACTCCCAACACCAACAAGGTCGGCAAGATCTCGCGCAAGCAGCTCGAAGAAATCGCCAAGACCAAGACGCCCGATTTGACCGCCGCCGACCTCGATGCGGCCGTGCGCACGATCGCTGGCAGTGCCCGTTCGATGGGCGTTGACGTGGAAGGAGTCTGACCATGACCGCCGTATCCAAGCGAATGAAGCCCTGGGCGGATGCTCTGCCGCCGGGCAAGACCTACGCAGTCGATGACGCGCTCAAGCTCGTCAAACAATTTGCGAAGGCGAAGTTCAACGAATCGGTCGACGCCGCGATCAACCTCGGCATCGATGCCTCGAAGTCCGACCAGCAGGTCCGTGGTTCGACGCTGATGCCTCACGGTCTCGGCAAGACGGTCCGCGTGGCTGTGTTCACCTCGGGTCGCAACCAGGAGGCAGCGAAAGCCGCCGGTGCCGATATCGTCGGTCTCGAAGACCTCGCCGAGAAGGTGAAGGCTGGTGAGTTCGACTTCGACGTCGTGATCGCGAGCCCGGACGCCATGCGCGTCGTCGGTCAGCTCGGTCAGATCCTGGGCCCGCGTGGGCTCATGCCGAACCCGAAAGTGGGTACGGTGAGCCCGGACGTGGCGGGTGCCGTCAAGAATGCGAAGAGCGGTCAGGTCCGCTATCGCGTCGACAAGGCCGGCATCGTGCACTGCACGATCGGCAAGGCCAGCTTCGAGCCTCAGCAGCTCAAAGAAAATCTTCTCGCGTTGCTTGCCGACCTGCAGAAGGCCAAGCCGGCAACGTCGAAGGGTATTTATTTGAAGCGCGTCACCCTGTCCTCAACGATGGGTCCTGGCGTGCAGGTCGATCAGTCGTCGCTCGGCGGCTGATCGTTTGTTTTTGAATTGATGCGGGTCCGGCAACGCAAGACGCCGGGTTCCATCTAAGACCGCAGGCGGGCAGGGGAACGGCTGATGCGTTCCGCCAGCCCTTAATGATCGCCTGCGCAGGTGGTGTGCCGCTCAGACGAGGATCGTCCTCGTATGAAGGTCACCGTCGAAAGGTCCGGCAGGCGACGCAAGTCGTCGGCCGGTGTGTGATCTTCAGGAGAGGAGTAATCAACTAGTGCCTCTGAACCTCGAAGACAAGAAAGCGTTGGTGAAGGAAGTGGCGGAGATTGCGTCTTCGGCGCAATCGGTGGTCGCTGCCGAATACCGTGGTATCACGGTTTCGCAGATGACCGAGCTGCGTGCCAAAGCCCGTGCGCAAGGCGTGTACATGCGTGTCGTCAAAAACACGCTGGCTCGCAAGGCCATGGCTGGCACTTCGTTCGAGGCCGTCGGTGCCCATTTGAAGGGTCCGCTGGTCCTCGCCTTCTCGAAGGATGACCCGGGCGCTGCGGCGCGCGTGGTCAAAGACTTCGCGAAGTCGAACGAAAAGCTCGTCGCGACTCTCGTGTCCCTCGGTGGCGATGTGCTGCCGGGCAAGGACCTCGAGAAGGTCGCGTCCCTGCCGACTCGCGAACAGGCTCTGTCGATGCTCTTGGGAACCCTCAAGGCACCGATCGAGAAGTTCGTGCGTACGGTGGCTGCGCCGCACACCAAGCTGGTCCGCACCGTCGCGGCTGTCCGCGACGCCAAGCAGGCCGCCGGCGCTTGATCTTGTTTAGCCTCTAAAACTTTTTGGAGTAACGACAATGGCTGTTAGCAAGGACGAAATCCTCGAAGCAATTTCTCAGATGAGCATCATGCAGGTCGTCGAGCTGATCTCCGACATGGAGAAGAAGTTCGGTGTCACCGCTGCTGCGCCGGTGGCTGTCGCTGCCGTTGCCGGCCCTGCTGCTGCCGCGGCTCCCGCTGAGGAGAAGACGGAATTCACCGTCATCCTCAAGGAATACCCGGCGGACAAGAAGGTCGGTGTCATTAAGGTTGTTCGCGAACTGACGGGCCTCGGCCTCAAGGAAGCGAAGGACCTCGTCGAAGCCGTGCCGGGCACGCTGAAGGAAGGCGTGAACAAGGCCGACTCCGACAACATGAAAAAGAAGCTGGAAGAAGCCGGCGCGAAGGTGGAAATCAAGTAATTCCGCCGCTTTAGCTGGTGGTTATTACATTCGATCCGCGAGAAGCGACGCAGCCGGGGCTTGCTGGCCCCGGTTGCGTCGTCGTCTCCGAACAGTTTTGACGAGAGAGGTGACAGATGGCTTACTCATTCACTGAGAAGAAGCGCATCCGCAAGAATTTCGGCAAGCAGGGCAGCGTCCTCGAGACGCCGTATCTGCTCGCCATTCAGCTCGACTCCTACCGCCAGTTCCTGCAGGCCGACAAGGCCGAGGAAGCGCGCGGGGACGTCGGTCTGCATGCGGCGTTCAAAACCGTCTTCCCGATCTCGAGTTATTCCGGCAATGCCGTACTCGAGTACGTGAGCTATCGGCTCGGTGAGCCGGTGTTCGACGTCAAGGAGTGCCAACTCCGTGGCCTGACCTACGCCGCGCCCTTGCGCGTGAAGGTTCGCCTCGTGGTGTACGACAAGGAAGCCGCGGGCCCGAAGAAGCCCGTCAAAGACGTGCGTGAGCAGGAGGTTTACCTCGGTGAACTGCCGCTCATGACCGACAACGGTACGTTCGTCGTCAACGGTACCGAGCGCGTCATCGTTTCGCAGTTGCACCGCAGCCCGGGCGTTTTCTTTGATCACGACCGTGGCAAATCGCATTCGTCGGGCAAGCTGTTGTTCAGCGCCCGCATCATTCCCTACCGCGGTTCGTGGCTCGACTTCGAGTTCGATGCCAAGGACTGCGTGTTCGCGCGTATCGACCGCCGCCGGAAGCTCCCGGTGTCGATCATCCTGCGCGCCCTCGGCATGAACGAGGGTGAAATCCTCGACACGTTCTTCGACAAGAACCGTTTCTTCCTCTCCAAGGACGAAACCTCTCTCGAGCTCGTCCCCGCCCGTTTGCGCGGCGAGACGGCGGCGTTCGAGATTCGTATCGGCGACAAGGTCGTCGTCGAAGAGGGCCGTCGGATCACGGCGCGTCACGTGCGTCAGCTCGAGGACGCCGGCGTCAGTCGCCTAGCCGTTCCGCGCGATTACATCTACGGCAAGATTCTCTCGCACGATGTCGTGAACACCGAGACCGGCGAGATCATCGCCAAGGCCAACGAGGTGATCACCGCGGCCTCTGCCGAGAAATTCATTGAGACGGGTATCACCGAGGTCCGTACGCTGTACGTGAACGATCTCGATCGTGGCCCGTACGTCTCGGACACCCTGCGTATCGACCCGACCAAGAATCGCCTCGAGGCCTTGGTCGAAATCTACCGCATGATGCGTCCGGGCGAGCCGCCGACCCGCGATGCGGCCGAGAACTTGTTCTCGAATTTGTTCTTCAACGCCGAGCGCTACGACTTGTCGGGCGTCGGCCGCATGAAGTTCAACCGTCGTGTCGGTCGCAAGGAAATCACTGGCGCGAGTGTTCTCTCGAAAGAAGACATTCTCGACGTGCTCAAGGTGCTCATCGCCATCCGTAACGGCGACGGTACCGTGGACGACATCGATCACCTCGGCAACCGCCGCGTGCGTTCGGTCGGCGAAATGGCGGAGAACGCCTTCCGCGTCGGGCTCGTGCGCGTCGAGCGCGCCGTCAAGGAGCGCCTGAACATCGCGGAGACCGAGCCGCTGATGCCGCAGGAGATGATCAATGCCAAGCCGGTTGCGGCTGCCGTCAAGGAATTCTTTGGTTCCTCGCAGCTCAGCCAGTTCATGGACCAGAACAACCCGCTCTCCGAAGTGACGCACAAGCGTCGCGTGTCGGCGCTCGGCCCAGGCGGTCTCACGCGCGAGCGTGCCGGCTTCGAAGTTCGCGACGTGCACCCGACGCATTACGGTCGCGTGTGCCCGATCGAAACGCCCGAAGGCCCGAACATCGGCCTCATCAACTCGCTGTCGGTCTACGCGCGCACGAACCAGTACGGTTTCCTCGAGACGCCGTATCGTCGCGTCGAGAACGGCCGGGTCACCGACAAGATCGACTTCTTGTCGGCCATCGAAGAGGGCGAGTTCGCGATCGCGCAGGCGAATGCGACCACGAATCCGAAGGGTGAGCTCACGGACGATCTCGTCTCGTGCCGCTTCCAGAACGAATTCACGCTCATGCCGCGTGATCGCATCAACTACATGGACGTGTCACCGAAACAGATCGTGTCGGTGGCTGCCTCGTTGATTCCGTTCCTCGAGCACGACGATGCCAACCGCGCGCTCATGGGCGCGAACATGCAGCGTCAGGCCGTTCCGACCCTCCGCACCGAGTCGCCGCTCGTCGGCACCGGCATGGAGCGTACGGTCGCGATCGACTCTGGTGTCACCGTGGTTGCGCGCCGTGGCGGCGTCGTCGACTCGGTCGATGCCTCGCGTATCGTCGTTCGCGTCAATGACGGCGAGACGACGGCGGCAGAGCCCGGTGTCGACATCTATAATCTGACGAAGTACACGCGTTCGAACCAGAACACCTGTATCAACCAGCGTCCGCTCGTGTCGGCCGGTGACGTCATCGCCCGCGGCGATGTGCTCGCCGACGGTCCGTCGACGGATCTGGGTGAGCTTGCACTCGGCCAGAATATGCTGGTCGCGTTCATGCCCTGGAACGGTTACAACTTCGAAGACTCGATCCTCATTTCCGAGCGCGTCGTTCAGGAAGATCGTTTCACGACGATCCACATCGAAGAGCTGACCTGTGTCGCTCGCGATACGAAGCTCGGGTCCGAAGAAATCACCGCTGACATTCCGAACGTGGGTGATCAGGCGCTCAACAAGCTCGATGAAGCGGGTATCGCCTTCATCGGTGCCGAAGTGCGCGCCGGCGACATCCTCGTGGGTAAGGTCACGCCGAAGGGCGAGACGCAGCTCACGCCGGAAGAGAAACTGCTTCGCGCCATCTTTGGTGAGAAGGCGAGCGACGTCAAAGATACTTCGCTGCGCGTTCCGCCGGGTATGGACGGTACGGTCATCGACGTCCGCGTGTTCACGCGCGACGGCGTCGAGAAAGACTCGCGCGCACTCTCCATCGAGAAGGCTGAGATCGATCGCGTTCGTAAGGACTTCGGCGATCAGCAGCGCATTCTCGAAGACGACATGTTCCAGCGCGTTCGCGGCATGCTGCTCGGCAAGGTTGCGGCGGGTGGTCCTTCGAAGCTCAAGTCGGGCACGAAGATCACGGCCGATTACCTCGACGGTCTGAAGCGTGACGACTGGTTCGAGATTCGTCTCGATGACGAAGACGCTAACTCGCAGCTCGAGGCCACAGCTGAGCGTATGCGCGAGCAGCGCAAGATGTTCGAGGCGCGTCTCGAGAACAAGAAGGGCAAGATCACGCAGGGTGACGATTTGTCGCCGGGCGTGCTCAAGATGGTCAAGGTTTACCTTGCGGTGAAGCGCCGCGTGCAGCCGGGCGACAAGATGGCCGGCCGTCACGGTAACAAGGGCGTCATCTCGACCATCGTCCCGGTCGAAGACATGCCGTACCTCGAAGATGGTACGCCGGTCGACGTCGTGCTCAACCCGCTCGGCGTGCCGTCGCGTATGAACGTCGGTCAGGTGCTCGAGACGCACCTTGGCTGGGCGGCCAAGGGGCTCGGTCTCAAGATCGGCCGAATGCTCGAGCAGCAACAGGCCGTCGGCGAGATCCGTAAGTTCGTCACTCGTATCTACAACGAGTCGGGCGGACAAAAGGAAAAGATCGACAGCCTCAACGACCAGGACGTCGTCGCACTCGCGAAGAATCTCTCGCGGGGTGTGCCGATCGCGACCCCGGTGTTCGACGGTGCCGCAGAGACCGAGATCAAGCGTTTGCTCGAGATGGCGGATCTGCCGCTCTCGGGACAAACCACGCTGGTCGATGGTCGCACGGGCGAGCGCTTCGATCGTCCGGTGACGGTGGGCTACATGTACATGCTGAAGCTCAACCACCTGGTCGACGACAAGATGCACGCGCGTTCGACCGGACCGTACTCGCTCGTCACGCAGCAGCCGCTCGGTGGCAAGGCGCAGTTCGGCGGTCAGCGCTTCGGTGAGATGGAAGTCTGGGCGCTCGAGGCCTACGGCGCAGCGTACACGCTGCAAGAAATGCTCACCGTGAAGTCCGACGACGTGAACGGCCGTACGAAGATGTACAAAAACATCGTCGACGGAAATCACCAGATGGATGCCGGTATGCCCGAATCGTTCAACGTGCTCGTGAAGGAAATCCGTTCCCTCGCGATCAACGTCGAACTGGAACAGGATTGAGGTGGAAGTCATGAAAGACCTTCTCAAAATCTTCAAGCAGAACGCACCAGTCGAGCACTTCGACTCGATCAAGATCGGGCTGGCCTCGCCTGAGATGATCAAGTCGTGGTCCTTCGGCGAAGTGAAGAAGCCGGAGACCATCAACTACCGTACGTTCAAGCCTGAGCGTGACGGGCTTTTCTGCGCCAAGATCTTCGGGCCCGTGAAGGACTACGAGTGTCTTTGCGGCAAGTACAAGCGCCTGAAGCATCGCGGCGTGGTGTGTGAAAAGTGCGGCGTCGAGGTCACCCAGTCGAAGGTCCGTCGTGACCGCATGGGTCACATCGAGCTCGCATCGCCCGTCGCTCACATCTGGTTCCTCAAGTCGCTACCTTCGCGTATCGGCCTCATGCTCGACATGACGCTGCGCGAAATCGAGCGCGTGCTCTACTTCGAAGCCTTCGTGGTGATCGATCCGGGCATGACGCCGATGCAGCGTGGCCAGTTGCTCACCGACGAGATGTATCTCGAGGCGATCGAGCAACATGGCGATGAATTCGACGCGCGCATGGGTGCCGAGGCCGTGTACGAGTTGCTGCGCTCGCTCGATCTTCAGGCTGAAGTGGTGAAGGCCCGTGAAGAAATGGGCAACACCAGCTCGGAGACGAAACTCAAGCGCCTCTCCAAGCGCCTCAAGCTGATCGAGTCGTTCATCGAGTCCGGCAACAAGCCCGAGTGGATGGTCATGACCATCCTGCCCGTGCTGCCGCCCGACCTGCGTCCGCTCGTGCCGCTCGATGGCGGTCGTTTTGCGACGTCCGATCTCAACGATCTCTACCGTCGCGTCATCAACCGCAACAACCGTCTACGCCGGCTGCTCGAGTTGAATGCACCGGACATCATCGTGCGTAACGAGAAGCGCATGCTGCAAGAAGCGGTCGATGCGCTGCTCGATAACGGCCGACGCGGCCGTGCCATCACCGGCACCAACAAGCGTCCGCTCAAGTCGCTCGCCGACATGATCAAGGGCAAGCAGGGTCGCTTCCGTCAGAACCTGCTCGGCAAGCGCGTCGACTACTCGGGCCGTTCGGTCATCGTGGTCGGTCCGACGCTGCGTCTGCACCAGTGCGGTCTGCCGAAGAAGATGGCGCTCGAGCTCTTCAAGCCCTTCATTTTCCACAAGCTCCAGCTGCGTGGTGATGCGTCGACGATCAAGGCGGCCAAGCGTCTCGTCGAGCGCGAAGGTCCGGAGGTGTGGGACATTCTCTCCGAGGTGATCCGTGAACACCCGGTGCTGCTCAACCGCGCACCGACGCTGCACCGTCTCGGCATTCAGGCTTTCGAGCCGGTGCTGATCGAAGGCAAAGCGATCCAGCTGCATCCGCTCGTATGTACGGCGTTCAACGCCGACTTCGACGGTGACCAGATGGCGGTCCACGTTCCGTTGTCGCTCGAAGCTCAGCTCGAAGCGCGCGCGTTGATGATGTCGTCGAACAACATCCTCTCGCCCGCGAACGGCGACCCGATCATCGTGCCGTCTCAGGACGTCGTGCTCGGTCTCTACTACATGACCCGCGAGCGCGTCGGTGCGAAGGGTGAGGGCATGATGTTCGCCGACGTGGGCGAGGCGCACCGCGCCTACGAAACCCGCGAAGTCGATCTGCAGGCGCGTATCACCGTCCGTATCAACGAGACGCTCCTCGAAAATGGGGAGAAGAAGTCGCGTCGTCGTCTAGTGAAGACCACGGTCGGCCGCGCATTGCTCTCGGAGGTCATCCCCGAGGGCATGTCGTTCGACATCATCAACCAGGACATGACCAAGAAAGCGATCTCGGCGACCATCAACGCCTGCTATCGCCAGCTGGGCCTCAAAGATACGGTCATTTTTGCCGACCGACTGATGTACACGGGTTTCCACTACTCTACCCGTGCGTCGGTCTCGTTCGGTATCGACGACATCGTCATCCCTGAGCAGAAGGTGAAGATCGTCGCGTCGGCCGATCGCGAAGTGAAGGAGATCCAGGATCAGTACGCCTCGGGTCTCGTCACGAACGGCGAGCGCTACAACAAGGTCGTCGACATCTGGTCGCGCGCGAACGATCAAGTCGCCAAGGCGATGATGGAGAAGCTCGGCTCGGAAGAGGCGACGGACTCCAAGGGTCAGAAGCAGCGCCAGAAATCGTTCAACTCGATCTTCATGATGGCGGACTCGGGAGCGCGTGGTAGCGCGGCCCAGATTCGTCAGCTCGCCGGTATGCGTGGCCTCATGGCGAAGCCGGACGGCTCGATCATCGAGACGCCGATCACCGCGAACTTCCGCGAAGGCCTCAACGTTCTGCAGTACTTCATCTCGACCCACGGCGCCCGTAAGGGTC
>JBMTZJ010000046.1:0-10388 GCA_049455515.1 Steroidobacteraceae bacterium | reverse complement strand
GGTAACCATCGCTCCACCCGTTGCAGCCACGACTCGCGGATGAGCATCGACACGACGACACCGGCAAGGACACCGAGCGCATCGGCATACACGTCGGCGACCTCCGCCGTTCGCCCGAGCGACATCCAGTCTTGAAGCAGCTCGATGGCGATACCGAGACCGAGCATGGTGATCGCGACGAACGCGTAGTGTCGCCGCTCAACTAAGGCCGCAAACCAGGCGGTCAGACCGAAGAAGGCGAGGCCGTGCGAGAGTTTGTCGGGCACCAACAACGCGCGATCCTGACTCGGCGGCTCGAGGCAGAAATAGAGCACGACCAGCACGAGCATGAGGCCGACTCCGATCCACCACCTCGCGTAGCGCAGGTGTCGCATCACTCGAGGTGCTTGCCGATCACGTCGGCGCCAGGTGGCGGCGAGAAACGAAACTCTGATGGATCGATCCGATCGTTCCGTACGCTGTTGTCGAAGATCATGATGGATCGCTGACCCAGCTTGTCGTCGATTTCCAGTCGACGAAGCGCTCGTTGCGAAAATCCGAAGCGCATTTCTTTGAATTCGCCATCCGAGCTTTTGGGCGATACGCGAACCCAATCTAAGTCCGCCTTGCGCCCAAGGGCCTCGACATTGAACTTCGTGCGTAGCGGTGTCGTCCCGGACAGCAACATGGCAGGTGTCGCCGCCCCGCCGCTACCGGCGGGACGGACCGTGACCTGATCGAGATCGCTGTCCAGAAACCAGACGTTACGGCCGTCCGCGACCATGATCTGCGCCGCATTACCGCGTGACGGACTAACCTCCCACCGGAACTTTCCGGGACGCTGAACGAGCAGACGCCCGCGCTGTTCCGGACGCATCCGTCCACGGGAATCGGTGATCGACTGAGAAAACTCCGCGCGCCAAGACTCGAGTCCGTCGAGGTAAAGGTCGAGCGCCGTTCGGCCATCGGCATGGGCCACAGCCAAGATGAGCAGCCAAGCCGCGACTACGAGGCACCACGCGCGAGGCAGAGCGCTCGTCCGACGAACTGACATGAGCGATATCACTCGCCCGAGGGCGCGGGCACGAGAATCTCGCGACCGCCGTTGGCCTGCAGCGGACCGACGAGTCCCGCAGCCTCCATCGCCTCGATGAGGCGAGCCGCGCGGTTGTAGCCGATCTTGAGACGGCGCTGAACGTAGGAGATCGAGGGCTTGCGCTCGGTGACGACGATCTTGACGGCCTCGTCGTAGAGCGCGTCCTTCTCGGAATCTCCGCCTTCGCCGCCAACTCCTCCCTCGCCCTCCTCGCCCGCGAGTCCCGGGATCGGGCCTTTGGGTCCTGAGAGGACTTCCTCGATGTAATTGGGCGCACCGGCCTTGCGCAGCGCCTCGACGACTCGATGCACCTCGGCGTCCGCGACATACGCACCATGGACACGGGTCGGCATGGAGGTTCCGGGTGGCAGGTAAAGCATATCGCCGTGGCCGAGCAAAGATTCCGCGCCGCCTTGATCGAGAATGGTGCGCGAGTCGACTTTCGCCGATACCTGAAACGCAATACGCGTCGGGATGTTGGCCTTGATGAGACCCGTGATCACGTCTACCGACGGGCGCTGCGTCGCCAGAATGAGATGGATGCCGGAAGCGCGTGCTTTCTGCGCCAACCGCGCGATGAGCTCCTCGACCTTTTTGCCGACGATCATCATGAGATCGGCCAACTCGTCGATGATCACGACGACGAAAGGTAGCGGCTCAAGATCGGGAATCTTCGATTGATCGATAGTCGGGTCATTGGCGGCCCGAGCCATCAAAACCGGATCTTTGATGGGCGTCTTGGCTTCGTTCGCATCTTTGACCTTACGGTTGAAGCCGGAAATGTTGCGAACACCCATCGCCGCCATCAACTGATAACGTCGCTCCATTTCAGCGACACACCATCTCAGCGCATTCGCCGCCTCTTTCATGTCCGTGACAACGGGCGCGAGCAGATGTGGGATCCCCTCGTACACGGAGAGTTCCAACATCTTCGGATCGATCATGATGAGCCGGACATCCTCGGCGGTGCTCTTGTAAAGCATGGAGAGCACCATGGCATTGATGGCAACCGACTTACCCGAGCCGGTGGTACCGGCCACGAGCAAGTGAGGCATACGCTGCAGGTCCGCCACGATCGGCGCACCGCCGATGTCCTTACCGAGAGCGAGCGCGAGCGGCGAGCCGATGTCGTCGTAGGCCTTCGATTTGACGATTTCGCCAAGGGTGACGACTTCGCGCTTTTCGTTCGGGATCTCGAGACCCATCACGGACTTGCCCGGGATGACCTCAACCACGCGAACGCTGATCGCCGAGAGCGCTCGCGCTAAATCTTTGGAGAGCGAACTGATCTGGCTGGCTTTGACACCCGGAGCGGGACGCATTTCGAAGCGGGTGACGACAGGGCCCGGCTGAACCGCGACCACCTCGACTTCGACACCGAAATCTTTGAGCTTGAGCTCGACGAGCCGGGACATGGCCTCGAGCGCCTCTGCCGAATACGTGGCTTCCCGAGCCGGTGGATCGTCGAGCAACTGCAGCGGCGGCAACTCGCCCGCCTTGGCGGTGAAGAGCGGTACCTGTCGCTCTTTGTTGACCCGCTCGCTTTTCTCAGGCTGTGGCGCTGGCGCTTCGATGCGCGGCTTCGGGCGACTCGCGGCTTTTTTGGTCTCGACCTCGAGCGTCTCTTTGCGAGCGGCCTTGCGCTCTTCGCCTTCGGCGACGTCACGCTGCTGGATACGGCGGGCTCGAAACCAGTCGACCGTAGCCCAAAAACCCGATCCGAGTCGGTCGATGATGACGAGCCAGGAAATGCCGAAGGCCAATGAAAAACCAGCCATCGATACCGCGAGCGCGAGCAACGTACCCCCGACGAAATTGAAATTGCCCTGCATCCAACCGCCCACGAGGTTGCCGACCACGCCCCCTGCGCTCTGCCGAAGCTCGCCCGGCGAAAAGTGCAAGGTCGCGAGTCCGCAAGTCGCGGCGAGCAACAGTACGAAGCCACCCAGCCGGACGAAGGTATTGAGTCGCGACGTCGGCTCGACCTTGCCGCGATCGCGGAACATCAGCCAGCACGAGGCGCCCAGCATGATCGGGAAGAGATAAGCCGGACCACCAAAAAGAAAGAACAACGTATCGGCGAGCCACGCACCCTGACGCCCGATGAGATTGCCGATCTCGCCATCGCCACCCTCCCCGGTGAAGGAGAAGCCCGGGTCCGAGGGCTGATACGTGACGAGCGAGGCGAAAAGCATCAGCGCCAGCACGCCGGTGAGGATGACCGCACCCTCGCGCAAAGCGCGCTTGACGGTGTCGGTGAAGCGGTCCGACACGCTGGTGTCGGCGGCATTCTCGGGCAAGGTGTGACCTGCGCGTTGTTGTCTAGAGGCTTGATTCTACGGGAATCGACGAGATCGCGACAGTTGGATCAGCATGATTCGGCGTGCATCCCGGAACGCTTGCCCCTAACATCTCGCCATGGCTTCACAACATCGCAAACTCATCATCCTCGGCTCCGGACCAGCCGGCTATTCCGCCGCCGTGTATGCCGCTCGCGCCAATCGCTCGCCGATGCTCATTTCGGGCCTGCAGGAAGGCGGTCAGCTCATGACCACCACCGAGGTCGACAACTGGCCGGGCGATGCGCACGGCTTGCTCGGCCCAGCACTCATGGAGCGCATGAAAGCGCACGCCTTGCGCTTCGGAACGGAAATGGTCGGCGATCACATTCACACGGCGATCCTCACTGAGAGGCCGTTTCGCCTGATTGGCGATCTCGGGCAGTACACCTGTGATGCGCTCATCATCGCTACGGGCGCATCAGCCAAATATCTCGGCTTACCCTCTGAAGACGCGTTCAAGGGCAAAGGCGTGTCGGCCTGCGCCACCTGCGATGGATTTTTCTTCCGCGGTCAGCAAGTCGCGGTGGTCGGCGGTGGCAACACCGCGGTCGAAGAGGCGCTCTACCTTTCGAATATCGCCTCGCATGTCACGCTCGTACACCGACGCGATCGCCTGCGTGCCGAGAAAATCATGCAAGACCGTCTCTTCGAGCGTGAGAAAGCAGGCAAGGTCAAAATTCTTTGGAACCACGGAGTCGATCGGGTGTTGGGCGACGATTCGGGGGTCACCGGCCTTCGCGTACGTCCCACCGATCGCGATGGCAAACCCCGTACCGATACCTCACCGCTCGATGTGGCGGTGACGGGCGTCTTCATCGCCATCGGTCACTCCCCCAACACCGGCGTGTTCGCAGGCCAACTCGCCATGCACGACGGATACATCCAGGTTCAGAGCGGTACGACTGGTATGGCGACGGCCACCAGCATCCCCGGCGTGTTTGCGGCCGGCGATGTGGCCGATCACGTCTATCGGCAAGCCATCACGTCGGCGGGCTCGGGCTGCATGGCGGCTCTCGATGCCGATCGCTGGCTCGAGCGATTCGACCACGGCGGATGACGACCTCGGCGCGCGTCGTCGAGCGAGTCACGGAGCTCTCCGCCACCGATTGGAATGCGCTCGACCATGAGGGGTCTCCGTTCACGCGCCACGAATTTCTCGCAGCACTCGAATCGACAGGCTGCGTTGGCGAGAACAGTGGTTGGCGCCCCTTCATCGTCACTCTCCACGATTCGAAAGGGCTCGCCGCCGCTGCGCCCGCGTGGCTCAAGGACGAGTCTTACGGCGAATTTGTCTTCGATTTTGCTTGGGCCCAGGCGTATGCGCGGCACGGCCTGCGGTATTACCCGAAGCTCGTCGTAGCGGCACCCTTCACGCCCGCGACCGGCCCTCGTCTGCTCGTACGCACCGACCTGGCCTCGGACGTAGAACAGCGGCACATCTGGCGACACGCGCTTCAACAGGAACTTCTGAATCTCGCCGAGCGCGAGTCGCTCTCCTCCGTTCACCTGCTATTCCCGACCGAGGCAGAAACCTCTGAACTCGGATCCGAGTGGCTACCTCGTATCGACTGCCAATTTCATTGGCATAACCGTAACTATCGAAACTTCGAAGACTTCCTCGGCACTTTCACCGCCGAAAAGCGCAAGAAAGCGAAACGCGAACGTCGTCGTGTACACGAGGCAGGGATCCGCTTCGAGTCACGCCTCGGTAGCGAGGCCTCGCTCAATGAAATCCTCATCGCCTGGCAGCTCCATCGAACGACTTTTCTCAGGCGTGGTAACGAGCCGTATCTCGCTGCGGAAACCTTCGTGCAAATCGCGAAGACGATGGGTGACGCCCTGCTCTTTAAATTCGCGATTCAGGATACGGAGATCGTCGCGGTCGCCGTGTTTTTCATCGGCCGTGACACCCTTTACGGCCGTTATTGGGGATCAGCGGACGAGTTTCATAGCCTGCACTTCGAAACCTGTTACCACCAGGGCATCGAGTTCTGCATCGAGCGCGGACTCGCACGTTTTGAGCCAGGCACGCAGGGCGAACACAAAGTGAGTCGCGGCTTCGTGCCGACACGCACGTATTCCGCGCATTTCATCGCAGAACCGCGATTCAGAGCCGCGATCGCCGATTATCTCGAACGCGAACGTGAAGCCGTCGATCGCTATGCCAAGGGCATCGAGGCGCACGTGCCCTACCGTCAGTCGCTCAACCTCGCATGACCCGCAGGCCTCAACGCGGTCTCGTTTGGCTGGAACCGGGCGGTGATCCGCGCGCCTTTCCCTCAGCCGACTACGCTCTCGAGGAGCCGGCGGGGCTCTTGGCCGCGGGCGGTGATCTGCGACCCGAGCGCTTACTCGCCGCGTATGCGCGAGGAATTTTCCCGTGGTATTCGCCAGGTCAGCCGATTCTTTGGTGGTGCCCCGATCCGCGCGAAGTGCTATTTCCCGCGGAATTTCGCCGCAGTCGCAGTCTCGAAAAACGCGAACGCAACGCAGGCTTCGAAGTGCGATTCGATACGGCCTTCAGCGATGTCATCGACGCTTGCGCGGCGCCGCGCGAGACCGAAGGCGGCGGCACCTGGATCACCGTCGAGATGCGCGAGGCTTATGTGGCCTTGCATACGCTCGGCTACGCGCACAGCGTCGAAACCTGGAAAGCCGATCGATTGGTCGGCGGCTTTTATGGTGTCTGGCTTGGGGACGTCTTCTTCGGAGAGTCGATGTTCAGTCGAGAACCCGATGCATCGAAGGTGGCGCTCTCTGCCTTGGTGCGCCGCAGTCCGGAACTCGGATTGCAGCTGATCGACTGCCAAATGCCCTCGAGACACCTCACGACGCTCGGCAGTCGACCGATCCCGCGAACTGAATTTCTGCGTTTGATTGATTCGGCGGGGGCATTTCGGCAGAATCCCCGCTCCTTTTAGCCACGATGCGCAGGACCTGATGTCGAAAGAAGACGCGATTCAGATGGACGGAGAAGTCGTCGACACGCTCCCCAACACCACGTTTCGCGTGAAGTTGAGCAACGGTCACATCGTGACGGCTCACATTTCAGGGAAGATGCGCAAGAACTACATCCGCATCCTGACCGGCGACACGGTCACCGTCGAGCTCACGCCCTACGACCTCACGAAAGGACGGATCGTCTACCGCGGTCGCTGATCGACCCGCTCGTCACTCGACGAGCGCCGGCTCCTCGTTCGGGACGCACTCGAGATCGAGTCCCGATCCATCCTTCTTCAATGTGGCGCGCACGGTGCCGCCGTTCACGAGCTTGCCGAACAACAACTCCTCGGCGAGCGGACGCTTGATGTGCTCCTGAATGACGCGAGCCATCGGCCGCGCGCCCATCTTGGGGTCGTAGCCGGTTTTGGCGATCCAGCGACGAGCATCGTCATCAAGCTGCAGCGCGACACGTTTGCCTTCGAGCTGGGTTTCGATCTCGACGAGCAACTTCTCGACCACGCGTTCGATGGTGGCTTCGTCGAGGCCGCCGAACTGAATAACGGCGTCGAGCCGATTTCGAAACTCGGGCGAGAACATTTTTTTGATGGCCTCCAGACCATCGCTCGTGTTGTCCGAGGGCATGAAGCCGATGGCGGTGCGCGCCATGTCCGCCGCGCCCGCGTTCGTCGTCATGACGATGATGACGTGACGGAAATCCGCTTTTCGACCGTTGTTGTCGGTGAGCGTGCCGTGGTCCATCACCTGCAGCAGCAGGTTGAACACGTCCGGATGCGCCTTCTCGATTTCATCGAGCAACAGCACCGCATGCGGATGCTTAGAGACCGCCTCGGTCAATAGACCGCCCTGATCGAAGCCCACATAACCCGGCGGCGCGCCAATGAGCCGCGAGACCGTGTGGCGCTCCATGTACTCGGACATGTCGAAGCGAATGAACTCGATACCGAGCGCGATCGCGAGCTGACGTGTGACCTCGGTCTTGCCGACGCCCGTGGGTCCGGCAAAGAGAAAACTGCCGACCGGCTTGCGCGAGTCGCCGAGACCGGAACGCGACATCTTGATGGCCGAGGACAACATCTCGACCGCTCTGTCCTGACCAAAGATGACGAGCTTGAGATTGCGCTCAAGATTGCGCAGCACCTCTTTGTCGTTACTCGAGACGGTCTTCGGCGGGATACGCGCGATGCGGGCCACCACTTCTTCGATGTGATGAACATCGACCTCGGTCTCACGCTCCGCCTCGGGCTTCAGACGCAGACGTGCGCCCGCCTCGTCGATGACGTCGATGGCTTTGTCGGGCAGATGGCGTTCGTTGATGTGGCGCGACGAGAGCTCTGCGGCGGCTTTCAGCGCCGCATCGGTGTACTTCACCTTGTGGTGCTCTTCGAAGCGGCTGCGCAGGCCCTTCAGAATTTCGATGGTTTCGGGCACCGTCGGCTCGACCACGTCGATTTTCTGGAAGCGACGTGCGAGGGCGTGGTCTTTTTCGAAGATGCCACGATACTCCGAGTAGGTCGTCGAACCGATACACCGCAGCTCACCGTTGGTGAGCACGGGCTTGATGAGATTCGAGGCATCCATGACGCCGCCCGAGGCGGCCCCGGCACCGATGACCGTATGGATTTCGTCGATGAAGAGCACGGCGCCCGGCTGCTTTCGAAGCTCGGCGAGCACCGCTTTGAGTCGCTTCTCGAAATCGCCGCGGTATTTGGTGCCGGCGATCAGCGAACCGAGATCGAGCGAGTAAATGACGCAGTCGGCGAGCACCTCGGGTACCTCGCCCTCCACGATGCGCCGGGCCAAGCCTTCGGCGATCGCCGTCTTGCCGACACCCGCCTCCCCGACGTACAGCGGATTATTTTTACGGCGACGACAAAGAATTTCGATCGTGCGCTCGACCTCCAGCTGTCGACCGATGAGTGGATCGATGCGTCCTTCCTCCGCGAGCTTATTGAGATTGGACGCGTATTTCTCGAGTGCGCCGCCCCCTTCGGCTTCGGTCGTCGACGGCGCCGCAGCGGCCTCGTCCTTCGATTCGCCGCGCTCGTCGGCGATCTTCGACATGCCGTGGGAGATGTAATTGACGACATCGAGACGCGCGACATCCTGACGATTGAGCAGGAAAACGGCATGGCTCTGCTTTTCGCTGAAGATCGCGACGAGCACGTTGGCAACGCCCACTTCTTTGCGGCCGCTCGACTGCACATGGAAAACGGCGCGCTGCAGCACACGCTGAAAGCCGAGTGTCGGCTGCACCTCGCGCTCGTCGCCCTCTGGCAGACGCGGCGTACTCTGATCGATGTGCTCGCGTAATTCGGCAGCGAGACGCGGGACATCGCCGCCGCAGGCCCGCAGTACTTCTTTGACTCGCGGGGTATCGAGGATCGAGAGCAGCAAGTGCTCGACCGTCAGGAATTCGTGTTTACCTTCACGGGCAACCTGGAAGGCGCTGTTGAGGCAAGTTTCAAGTTCGTTCGATAGCACAGTCAGGCACTCCGTTGCGGGTATCGCCTTGGTCTCACGTCTCTTCGAGCGTGCACATCAGCGGATGCTGGTGATCGCGCGCGTAACGCGTCACGAGCGCCACCTTCGTCTCGGCGATTTCGTGGGTGAAGACCCCACACACGCCTTTGCCGTGCATGTGCACCTCGAGCATCAC
Organism: Steroidobacteraceae bacterium; assembly: GCA_049455515.1. Classification (GTDB taxonomy): domain Bacteria; phylum Pseudomonadota; class Gammaproteobacteria; order Steroidobacterales; family Steroidobacteraceae; genus UBA964. Next base: position 1,351 of record JBMTZJ010000046.1, on the reverse strand, counting down.
CTGCGTCGCCTTCGTGCGACCCATGCCGAAGAAACGCTCGAGTACATCGACCACAAACTCCATGGGCGTGTAATCGTCGTTGAGCAGGACGACCTGGAACAACGGCGGTTGCTTGACCTCAGGCGTGGCCTCGGCGACCGAGGTGTCCGAAATCGGGCGGCTCTCTTCAGCGGACATGGAACGGTTATAGGGGTGGACCGAGGCGAACTCAAGTGTGGCCCGGCAGGCGGCTAGGTATGATTCTGCCCATGCGTCGCCTTCCGCTCGATCCCTCGCATCTCTTGACCGCTGCTCTGGCCGCGGCGATCGGTCTGCAAGTGGCCTGGATGATCACCGGTGCTTTCGGTGCCCGCGATGCGGGCGATCGGGCATCCGACGCCCTTCCCCAGACGATCAACCCTGTCGACATCATCAAATCGGCCCAACTCTTCGGCCGTATCGAGGCAGGTCCGACCGCCCCCGGGGCCCTCGCGCCCGTGAGCACCCAAGGCCTGGTGCTAGTCGGCGTCCTGGCGTCCACCGAGCCCCAAAACGGCCGCGCGATCATTGGAGAATCGACCGGATCCGCCCGGGTGTACGCCGCCGGCGCAACGCTTCCGGGCGGTTCGCGATTAATCGAGGTGTATCCCGATCGCGTCATTCTCGATCGCGGCGGCAGCTTGGAAACCTTGCCCCTGCCGCGTCAGGGCGGTACCCCGACGAGTATCGGCAGCCTTTCGCCGCCGACATCCGCCCCTCCTAACGCGGCGGTCACCTCGTCAGGCGATGCGCTGGCGAACGCCGTACGCTGGCAGGCAGTAATGCGCGCCGACAAGCCCTCAGGGGTACGCGTTTACCCAGGAAGCGACGCGCAGGGATTTGCGACGCTCGGTCTGCAGGCCGGAGACCTGATCCTCGCGATCAACGATACGCCCCTGGCCGATCAGGCCAACGGGGAGCGGTTCCTTCAGTCGCTCGCCGGCGCGCCCCAGGCGCGTCTCACCGTCGAGCGCAACGGCCGAACTGAAACCGTGACTATCGATCTCACGGCACTGACGGCTGCGTCGGGCGAGCGTTCACGCCCGTGACACGCCGATCCGATATATTCGGGACCCCGATGACCCTCAAAAACGCAGCCCTCGCGATCACTCTGGCGGCCTGCCTGACCCTCGGCGCCCCGCCCCTCGTCGCCCAGCAGGGGTCGGGCTCAGCTCGTATTACGCCGAACTTCAAGGACGCAGAAATCACGCAAGTGATCGAAGCCGTCGCCGCCGCGACCGGGCGCAGCATCATCGTCGATCCTCGCGTTCGCGCTCAGGTCACGATGCTCTCGTCGACGCCGATGACACCCGCCGCGTTTTACGAAGCCTTC
>JBMTZJ010000045.1:0-10575 GCA_049455515.1 Steroidobacteraceae bacterium | reverse complement strand
AGTGTCATGCGCGCGGCTCGGCGATGACTTTGCCGCCGTTACGCACGCGCTGCGTCCCTTCGACGATGACAACTTCGGTGCCGGCGAGACCTTCGAGTATGGCTACGCGGCCCGGCTCGCGGCCGCCCGTGCGTACTTCCCGCTGCATCGCCTTGCCGTCTTCGACGACGAAAACATACGTTTTGCCTTGCTCGGGGACCAGGGCTTCTTCAGGGATCATCAGAGTATCTACGGGTTTGCCACGCAGCCGGACGCTCATAAATAAGCCCGGTCGCAGCGCACCATCGGAGTTCGACAACTCCGCCCGCACCGTCAAAGCGCGCGTAACAGGGTTGATGCGCGAATCGATGGCGGTCACCTTGCCGGAAAAAAGTCGTTCGCCCAGACCTTCCGCGCGAGCCTCTACGGGCAAGCCGAGCGAAAGATCTTTGAGGAACGACTGTGGCACCGTGAACTCGAGTTTCATCACGGACGAGTCGTCGAGCGTCGTAATGACCGTGCCGGGGTTTACGAGACTGCCCGGGCTCACATTACGCAGACCGGTGCGCCCCGCGAAGGGCGCCCGAATGACGGTATCTTCGAGTCTCGCACGCGCGGCATCGACCCGTGACTCGCCGGTTTTGACGGCGGTTTCGAGCTGATCGAGCTGAGCTTTCGATAGGGCCTGAGTGACCGACAGGTCGCGTCCGCGATTGAACTGGTTACGCGCCTCGGCCAGATTGGCCTCAGCTTCGGCGAGTGCCGCCGCCGCCTGCGCGCGGTCGAGTTCGACGAGCACTGCGCCCGCCGCGACGCGCTGTCCCTCGACGAATCGAATGCGCGTGATGATGTTCGCCGTCTTCGAGGTGATTTCTACGGACTCTCTGGAGAGCGCCGTGCCCACGGCTTCGATCTGAGGGCCGAAGGGCCGACGTTCGATGACCGCGGTGATGACTTTCGCAGGCGGTGGCCCCCCGGAGCCCGCCGGGCGATCGTTACCGGTAGCACCCGTCGGCCCGCTTTCACCACAGCCCGCGATCGCCAGGGTGGCGACTATTAATAACGAACATATGACAGCGCGAGGGGTGAGGGTCATCGGGCAACTTCGGGGTCGGGGGTTTGGGCCGGCGATTCTACCGGTTGGACATAGAGATGGCATTGGGAATTCCCCGGAGGCGCCTCAAAGATCGTTACACCACCCGGTGACGACGCCCGCCCGCCCGCCAGTCCGCTACGTTCGCTGCGACTTCGTCGAGGCACCGCTGTCGGGACTCGACCGCTGCCCAGGCCGTGTGGGGCGTGACAATCAGATTGGGCAGATCGGGCGCGAACAACGGGCTGCCGCCCACCGGAGGCTCTACGGGCAGGACGTCGATGGCAGCACCGCCCAGCCGGCGGGCGCGCAGCGCGATCGCGAGCGCCTCGACATCCACCAGTCCGCCTCGGGCCGTATTGATGAGGACCGCGTCGCGCTTCATGAGTGCGAGTCGAGATTCATTGATCATGCCTGCGGTCGCGGGAGTCAGCGGACAGTGCAGCGTGACCACATCGGAGATACGCAGCAACTCGTCGAGATCGACTCGTCCCTCGATGGGCGCGGCGCCCGGACGATTGGCGACGACGACGCGCATCCCCAGCGCACTCTGACAGGCTTGCGCGACGGCTCGACCCAAAACACCCCAACCGATCACACCCAGCGTAAGTCCGCGCAGTTCACGGATGCGATGCCCGAGGAGGGTGAACTGCGAGCCTTTCGCCCAGGTCCCATCACGCGCCTCGCGCGAGTAATCGGAAAGATGATGAGTCAGCGACAGCAACACGCCGAGTACGTGCTGAACGACGGAGGGCGTGCAGTAGTCGGTGATATTGCATACCGCGATGCCACGCTCGCGCGCCGCTTCGAGATCGATGTTGTTGGTTCCGGTCGCTGAAAGGGCGATGAGTCGTAAATCGGGAGAGCCCTCGATGATGGCTCTGTCGAGTCGAAGCTTATTGGTCATCACGATGGCGTGCCCCGCGATCCGCTCGAACACTTCATGCTGCGCGGTCGCAGCCAGCAGCGTGAGCGCCGGGGCAGCGCTCTCCAGGCGACTCGTATCGAGCTCACCGCTCCCGAGCGTTGCAAAATCGAGAAAAACGGACTTCATGTCCTGCGATCAAAACACCAGACGCATCACGCTTTCGGCAATGCAAGCAGGCTTCGGCGCGCCCTCGATTTCTGCGGTGTACTGCTCGGTGATTTGCAGCACGTTGGGCGCCACCTGCTCGACGGCTTGCAGAGTGAAGCGGCCACGAATCTTTGAGCCGACTCGGACGGCATTCGGAAAGCGGAGTTTGTTGAGTCCGTAGTTGATGACGTTACGAACGCCAGGGGCGATGGGTTTGGAGGTGTCCACCAGCCCGCGCAGCGGAACGCTGAGCGACAGTGTCAGATAACCATGGGCGATCGGCGCTCCGTAAGGCGACTCTCGTTGGGCACGTTCGACGTCGACGTGAATCCATTGAGGGTCATCGGTCGCTGCGGCGAAGGCATTGATTCGCTCTTGGGAAATCGTCAGCCAGTCACTGACGTGGACCTCCTGACCCACCCGTGATTGAAGGGCGGCGAGGGTGGTCGAGATCGTATTTTCGGTCATCGATGCATCTTCCAGTCTGCTCGTTGGGAGATGCGAGGCTAACCTAAACTGAGGGAGGATCACATGCGACATAGCCTCATTCTGCTTTCGACATTGGCTGCGACGACCCTGTTGGCCTCGGATATCGCGGCCGCGCAAAACAAGGAGAAGATTGCGGTTCTGGTGACCGACTGGGCCGAGCCGCAAGGCATCGATCCGCTCTATCGTCGCGAGGTCATCAAGCGCAGTTTCGGAGCGAGTGCCGCTACGGCAGACGAGCCCTGTACGGAAGATTTCGTCGGAGCGCCGCCGTTTCGCCAGCAACTCGGACTCATTCCTTACGCGCTCGGTTTCAAAACGCGCGGACTCGAAGGCGCGTTTGACTCCATGGGTTTATACCGACGCTCAGCCGATGGTTTGTACTGGGTCTCGATCTATGACCCGAAGGTGAGACTCGTCGTCAAAGACCTCCCCGATACACCGGGGCTGATCACGCCGGCCAAGGATATGAAGAACCCGCAGCAGCGGTCGTTCTGGGCGATCGACCCGCGGGACGGAACGAACTATCTCGAAGGTGTTTTCATGATCGGGTCGAGCCCCCGGGGCCCCGGACCCAATCCGCTCGCCATGCCAAATGGCATCCGCGACGCCGATGAGATTTCGATGGCGTCGGGAATCACCGACTTCAGCATCCTGCACGACGATTTGACTCCGCGCTTGTCACCGATGACCGAAGAGGTCGAGCGTACGACCGAGCGCGTTCTTCATGATTTGTTCGGAGAGCAGATCGATGTGCGTTTCGGTGCCTACGCGCCCACCACGGGGCTGTCGCGTTTCGAGGAGGACGTTGCGCTCGATTTTGCCCGCGAAGGCTTCAAAAAAATGGTGCTCGTCCGTGAGACGACGGACAACAACAACTACGCAAACAATTTCATGACGCGCGGCTATGTTCAGCGCGCCCTGTGCTTAGCTGGATTTCGCGACACCTTTACGTATCAGCAGTCCCGTCAAGTGGGACGCACGCCCGAATACAATCTCGCACTCTTGCACGTCGCCAAGAAGCATCTCGATCGACTGCCGCGTGGCTCAGAGGTCGCCGTGCTCTACACGACCTACGGATTGCCCTTCCCCGATCGCGCGGGTGTCGGCCCCTTCTCCGCACCGCACCCATGGTCGAAGGAGGTGTATCACGAGAACGCGTACAACAATTACATCTCCTTCAAGCGCTACCTCGAAGCCTATTTCGGCGATCGTTACAGCCTGCACTTCAATCCGGTCGGTAAATCGGGAGACGTACGGCTCGATAACTACTACTCCTATGGCCTGTCGGTGCCGCAGGATTTCACGGCGACAGATCCGGAGGATCGCTTTCGAACGTTGCGCGAGAACATCGACCTGGCCAAGCGAGACGGCCGCCGCGAGATTCTCGTCTTGCTCTCACACTGGTACTACGACGGCCGCGATCCCTTGCTGGCCATTCGGAAAATGCAACAAATACCACTCAATACGCGAACCGACTTGCGGCAGGGCAAGCGCTGGGTCGAGTGGTGCGAGCGTGTCGACTCGTCGACCCCCGTCGACTGCAATAGCGCAGATCCTTCGATTACACGCGTGCAGTATTCCGAGACCTTCGATGCCTGGGGGCGTGAGTTCTCGATCGGCTATGCCAACAATATCCGTACAGCCATTGAGCGTTTCGGCGTATTTCCGACGAGCACGAATCTGACCATCGCTGCGAGTGCCGCGATCGATCGCGAGGGCGGCGGTAGCGTTCAGGTGAACGTCGGCGCGTTGCGAGGGGCGAAGCTCGTGATCGCCAAAGATATGCATCCGGGCAAGCCAGAGTCGTTCGACTCAAAGAATTATCGCGCGTTTCGCGATCCGGCGGATAACCTCGTATCGGCGTGGGATTCCTTCGAAGCCTACATCGGCTCTCAGAGCGTTCCGGTTGAGCGCTTGCGTGATCATGGCGAGGCCGTGAGCCCAGCGATTCTGATGGGGCCTTATCGCACCATCGTGAATCGACCTGCGACGGTCACGCTGCCGATCGTGGGCAAACGCAAACTGTCGGAGAACGACGTATCGCGACTGCGAGCGTTCATTTACAACGAAGCATCGCTCGGATGGGACCCTGTGTTCGTTCCTGCCGGATCAGCGCCGCTGCGTTACGACGCCAAAACCCGTAGCGCGAGTTTCGATACGCAGGTGCTCGGCGTCTTCGCGCTCGTGGTGACGGAGGAGGGCTGGACGCCGGCCAAAGGTATTCGTCATCACTACCCGGTGGGTATCGACGCCGTTGATCTTGCCGCCGGCATCTCAAAGTAGGCGCGACATTCGGTGATCGATCATTTCATGCTCATGCGTTGTCTGACCAATTCGCCGGCTTCTTGGTATGTCTGTGGTAGCTTGCCAAGGAAGGCGTTGGGCTGAAACAGCGGTTGGTACTGCTGCAAAATCGGCAACAAGATGGCCATTGGCAGCTCCTGAACGCGCCGAGTCCTGCGGAACTCAGCGATCGGAATGCGGGCCGTGATGATTTCCTCGTGATGATTATCGGTCTCAGCGAGAACGGTGCCGCGGGGGTCGACGATTACCGTGCCTTGGTCGCGCGTTCCCGAGCCCTCTGGAAAACCGATATTGTTGGGCGAGACCGCGTTACCGACGCCGAGAGTGTAGATCCGCGCCGCCCGTGCCGTCGCCTTCGCCATTTCCGAGTTGCTGCCGCCCGTCACGGAAAGCACCAGCATCTCGGCGCCCTTCAGGGCAAGGCAGGTGTAGAGCAGCGGCTCGTTGCCTACCGCCGTGATCGCAATATTGCCGATATCTGTTCGTGCGACGGGCATTACGGCGTCCCAGCCGTACATCTCGACGTAGCGATCGAGCACATCGTAGACCGTGGTTCCGATCAGCGCGCCGTCACCGAACAGTCCGAGAATGTTTCGGGCCTTCCACTGTTTACTGACGATCTTTCCGTCAGGGCCCGTGAGCACCGACATGTTTATGACATGATCGGGCCAGTCTTTTTCTTTGGCGTAACAGCCCCATGAGATGTAGCAGCCATAACGCTTGGCGCGTTCACCGATGGCTTCGGACTCGGGCCCGGGAAGTTCGAATGCGATCTGGTTGAGCTCCTTGCGATTCCACGGTTGGAATCCCTGGATCGGAAATTCGTGCATGGTGATGAGATCGACTTTTGATCCCCAACGACGCTCGCCGTTCCACTCCTCCGGAGAGTTCTGCGCGAGATCGATCAGACGAAGAACGCGATTGAGATTGCGCTTGAGAGTGTTAGCCCTGTCCCGCAGGTCGATCGAATAGAGCTGCGATTGAACGGCGGCGACATTGATGGAATCTTGCTTGAGCGCCACCTTGGCGTATTGGCCGCGATTCGCCACCTGAATATCGTTTGTCGGCGACGGCATCGCAACATTCTGCGCCTGCGCATCTGCGATGCCCTCACGCCCCGCAATGGCGGCGACGCTGGCAACCGCAGCACCTGCCAAGAGTGATCGTCTGTCGATTTTCGGAACTTTTCTGGCCATGGATGTCAAGCCCTCTACAAGGATCGGGTCAAGGAAAGTTACGCCTCGATGGACGATATCGCCGCATCTTTGCCAAGACAAAAGAAAATCGCGCGGTGGCCACTCGATGGCTTCAGTTTCAGACAGTAGAATCGCGCCCCGATTCGATCGACATCGAGTGCCAAGGAGGCATAGTGATCATGGACGGTACCCGGGCTGGGTTGGCCCTGTTGTGGGCAATGCCATTTCTCATCAACTCGACGGCTGTGCCGTCGGGGTTCGCGCAATCCGCGGATCAAGATGAGCCCGTTCTGCAGGAGGTGGTGGTCACCGCTCGAAAATCGAGCGAGTCCCTCATCGACGTCCCGTTGTCCATCACGGCGTTCACTGCCGAAGCGATCGAGGCGCGGGGCATTGCCAATCTCGATGACGTCGCTGCGTTTACGCCGGGCCTCACATTCTCCAACGTACTCGGAGACTTTCTGCCGGCACCGGTGGTACGCGGCGTTGCGCCCATCGATATCAATGGCGAGCTCAATACGGCGATATTCTTTGATGGCGTCTTCGTATCTGGTCGAGAGGGAATCAACTTCAACCAGCTCGATCTCGAACGGATCGAGGTGGTCAAAGGTCCGCAGGCGTCGCTCTACGGACGTAACGCATTCAGCGGCGCCATCAACTACGTTTCAGCGAAACCGGGCGATGTTTTCACATCGAGGGCGACGCTGACGGCCGGCAACCGTGGGAAGCGTCTCGCCTCTTTGACCCTCAGTGGCCCGATCGTCGGCGCGCTGAAGGGGAGAGCCACTTTTCTGCACGATGAGTGGGATGGCTCGTACGACAATCAGTATGCGGGTCCTGGCCGTAGGGCGACTATCGGCGGTTACGAGTTCTCGACGTTCAACGGATCCTTGTTGTGGGATCTAAGCGACCGGTTTTCTGCGGAGCTCGGTCTCTATCTCTCGAGTGACGATGTGGATAACACGGCGACCACCGGTCTTGCCATGAACTGCGAAGACCGACGAGTTCGCGATCAAAACCTGGGTTTGAGCGGCAATATCTCAGGAACCACCTATCCGCGCTCGAGTCGGTTACTTAGTTACTGTGGTGAGTTGCCGGCTATCTCCAAAAATTCTTTGATCACGATGCCCGATGCCGCCGGTGAAAAGAGACATCTCATCCGCAGCTATCTGAAACTCAGTCGTGAGTTTACGGGCGGGAAGCTCGAAGCCATCACCGGATACTCTCGCGTCAAGCAGGGGTATCTCGTCGACGGATCTCGTAATACCGGCGATACGGTATGGTTCACCTACCAGCCCGCGCCCTTGTCACCTTTTCCTTTGGGGCCAGGCGTGTTCGGAACGCGCTCGGGACCGCTCAAGCGTTTTCAGACCGGATTGCTGCAGGTTGGCGGAGTCGACAACACCTTCGACAAGAGTCAGGAGATCCGTTTCGCGAGCGATCGCGAGCAGTCGCTCCGTTATTCGTTAGGCCTTTATTACTACGAGACTTCATCGGGCGGTGGTCTCGATGGCGCGATCGCGACCAAGGCCTTGCCTGCCGATTTTGCTTCCTTCTGTCTCGCGTGTACGTCGTTCGGCCCGACGACGGTCGTCGATTTCGTTCGCGACGGCGGCAACGCGGTGTTCTTGCCCTGGTTTACCGATCCCTCGGGCGGTGCGGGTTTCGGCGCCGTCATCGTCAAGGCGGCGTCTGCACCCTCGGCGTTCGGATCCGTGGAGTACGACATCACCGATCAACTCACGGCTTCCGTCGAGGGGCGCTACACCGACGAGAAACGTTCGTTCGTCGATAAGAGCACACGTGCCAATCGCGAAAACAGCTGGGGGTTATCCAGTTGGCGCGGCACGCTACGCTTTAAGCCCGCTGAACGCTTCACCGTCTTCGGAAGCATCGCGCACTCCGAAAAGTCGGGTGACTTCGATCCGACGAGGGTGCGTTTCGTCGACAACGCGTTGGTCGAGGTGACGGTACCCGCGCCGTTCGGTCCCGAGACACTCAAAAGTGTCGAGCTCGGCATGAAGGCTGAATTTCTTGATCGTCGTCTCGGGGTCGAGCTGGATCTTTACCATCTCGACTGGTCCGAGATCGTGATCCCTCAGGTCATCTCCAGGATCGACGGTCGCGAGATCGTCTCGGCCACGGGCGTTAATGTGAATGCGGGCGATGCCTCCATCCGTGGTGTCGAGCTCGCGGTGCTGGCACGGCCGTTTACCGGGCTCGAACTGAATGTCGGCGCATCTTTCACGGACCCAAAATACGATGACGCCAAAGTCGAAACCTTCGCCGACTTCCCGACCTTTGCGCCCGCGGGTGATGTGTCGGGGAATCAAATTCTCCGGACATCAAAAGTTCAGGCGAATGCGGGAGCCCGATACTCGATGAACATCCCAAGTGGTGAGGAGCTGGCTGTCCGTATCGATTTATCTCATCGTGGGCGACAGTTCGCCGATGCCACGAATCAAACGATCGTCCCAGCCTCGACCTTCGTGAACGCCTCTCTCGTGTTGCGTGCAGAGGCATGGTCGTTAGAGCTCTGGGGCCGGAATCTGACCGACGAGGATGCGCCGACGGGCGCATTCCGGGACGCCTTCCTTAGTAATACTTTGCCGAACGGCACTTACTCGACGGGCACCTTTTTGCCCTTTCGATACAGCGTGTCGCATCCGCGGCGAACGACTTACGGACTGACGCTGCGATACAACTTCTGATTTGAGGGTGGCTCGATCGAGAGAGCAAGTCCGAGCACCTGCTGGTAGCGAACGTCACACTCGAGACATCGCCCCTTGGCGCTGCACCAGCGCAGGCTTTTGCCGTCGAGGCGACCCCAGAAGTGCCCGAGAGGGTCGAGATCGAACTCGCGAAGCAGTTCGATGAAGCTTCGACTGTGCCCTGGCGGTGGATAGCGACGCCATGCACCGCCCGTCGACGCATCGTCGTCAAAATAGTCCAATGCCCAGTCCCGCGAGGCGGATCGATATCGAAAACGCGCTACGGGAGCGGGAAGGCGGGTTCCCGGTACGCCGCAGATTCGTTTGAGCTCGTGTATCTCCGCATGATCGTCCGCAATGCGATAGCCGATCAGCACCGTGTTTCGGGCCGTGGGCGGACAGATTCGCGCGCAATACGCATCGAGCAGACGTTCGACGAGCGCCCGCGTGTGTTGGGGTATGGCATTCGAGGAGTACATCCGCGAGGCCAAGCCTAGCGCGAGGTACGATACGCCCGCTATCCTCATCGAAATGGCCGAACGATTTTCACTACACCACGAGGATGTCGGCGCCGCGATTCGAGCGGCGATCCCGCCACGGCGGGTTCCTCTCGGCAAGCGGGTTTTTTGGCGTATCGTTCTGGGGTTGCTGCATCTATCCTCGGGGCGCGCCTTGATTACCCGTCTCTACGCCACCCACCGGAGAAGTTGATCCCGTGCAAAGTCTTTCCATGCTGCTCGCGTTCCTCGTTGGCGCAGGGCTCGTCATTCAAGTCGGATTCAACATGGCGGTCAGCCGCGCATTGGGCGGTGCGATATACGGGACGCTCACCAATTTTTTGGTGGGCACCACCGCGATTGCCATCTTTATGCTTCTGACGCGGCACGCCTGGCCGGCCCGTGAAGCGTTTGCAGGCGTCCCCGCTTGGGCGTGGCTGGGTGGTCTACTCGGCGCACTCTATGTGGGCGTTGCAACATTTGCCGGCCCAAAGCTCGGGGCGCTGCTGTTGCTGGCGTTGACCGTTGCCGGCCAGATGCTCGCCTCGGTCATCATCGATCACTTTGGACTTCTGGGTTTTCCGCAGCACCCGATTAGCACGGGACGGGTCGTCGGCATCCTGTTGCTGATCGCCGGAATTTGGCTGGTCGCTACTCGATAAGGCCGATCAGTCGGTGTGCGACGCCTCGCAGTCGCCACATAATCCTTTGATCTCGAGCGAGGTCGGCTCGATTCGGAACCCCGCTGCCAGCGACCTTTCTGCGAGCAAGCGGTTGATGTCCGGATCGTCTATTTCCACCACCCGGTGACACTTTCGGCAGACTAAAAACTGCGCGATATGGGTGCGTGCGGGCTCGTCACAGCCGATAAAGGCGTTGAGCGAGTCGATTCGATGGACGAGCCCCGCGTCGATCAAAAATTCCAAGGCACGATAGACGGTGGGTGGAGCCGCCTTGTCGCGCTCTTTAGAAAGTTCCGCGAGGATCTCGTACGCCCCGATCGGTTCGTGAGCGCGCCAGACGATCTCGAGAATTCGCCGGCGGACGGGCGTGAGGTTAAGACCTCTCTGCGCGCATACCTCGGCGGCATTACGAACCGCATCGACGATGCACGCAGCGTGGTCGTGTCCCGGTGCGTGCGAGTGCACGTGAGGCAACTGGGATTCGCGGGATTTGGCCATGCCCTACGTTATCATGTGCCTCCTATGACGACCACGAATCGGGTGCCCGT
>JBMTZJ010000044.1:0-10702 GCA_049455515.1 Steroidobacteraceae bacterium | reverse complement strand
CCCATCGACAGCCCGGCGCCCGGATCAAAAAAACTGCGATCGCTCCAAGGCGTCAAGGCGAGTGAAAGTCCGAGCGATCCTTGCGGGAAAAGACTCGGCTGTGGATACCGACGCTCGAGCTCCCGGACGATCAGTCGGGTGTCGCAGTACACATCGGCACCGATCTGCAGTACGGGGATTTTGCGGTACCCGCCCGTCAGCACGCCGAGCTCCGGCCGCGGCATCACCATGGACACTTGGACGGAGCGCCATGCGAGGCCTTTGAGCCCGAGTGCGAGGCGGATTTTTTCCCCGAACGGGGACGGATCGTGGTGGTGCAGGATCGGCAGATTCATGGCTTGGAACTCTACACCGGAGGCCTCCAAAAAAACAGTCAAGCCTGTTTATTTCCGACTGACGCGGTCGTATACTCCCAGCGGTACAAACTTGACGTTTTTCGGCGATTTCGAGGGTGGCCCCGTGGATGCTGCAACAGTCGATTACCTGAAATCGGGCATGAAAGCCGAGGCGGAGCGTACGGCCCCGCCCTCAGGGTTCCCCCAATTCCCCCTCATTCCGGGTGCCCGGTACACCGACCCCGCCTTCCTGGAGCTCGAGCAGCGGTATCTCTGGCAGCGATCCTGGCTCTTTGCCTGCCACGCCGACGAGATCCCGGAACCGGGCAGCTTTTTTCTGTTCAAGCGTACCGGCTCACCGATCATCGTCGTTCGCGGCAAGGATGGGCAGGTTCGGGCGTTCTACAACTCGTGCCGACACCGGGGCGCACCGCTCGTTCGCGAATGCCGCGGAAAAGTCGAAGGACTCGTCTGCGGCTATCACGGCTGGACCTACGGACTCGATGGCCGTCTCATGAACCTGCGCGACAAGCGGGATTTCGTGGATCTCGACCTCAGCCGCTACCCGCTGCACGCGGTACGTTGCGAATCCCTCGGCAACTGGATCTTCGTCAACGAGGATCCGCAAGCCGAACCGCTGCTCAAGCACCTCGGCCCCATCCCCGAGCAGCTTGAGGAAATCCAGCCCGGGCAAGTGCGCTTCGTGCATCGAAAATCCTATCCGGTGAAGTGCAACGTCAAAGTTTTGCTCGACGCGTTCCTCGAGGTGTATCACCTGAAGTCGATTCACCAGAACACGGTGGATCGCTTCCTCGATCATCGCGGGACGTTCATCACACTCTGGAAAAACGGCCATTCGCTGATGTGTACGCCGAATCGCCGCCCGGACTGGCAAGACCCCGGTACGCGCGGCATGCGCCGTATTGAGACAGCCTCCGAAATCACTTCGAAGAACAATCCGTCGTTCAATTTTTATCCGAATCTGGTGACGCCGGTCGATGCGACGGGCAATCCCTTCATTCTGTTCTGGCCGACGGGTCATCGCTCGATGGAAATCGAGATCGTATGGTTCGCGCCCGACTGGGGCGGCGGCGAGATCGATCCGTTGTGGCAAACCCGCCTCTCCAACTTCGAACGAATTCTCGAAGAAGACACGCAGTTCGCCGAGCAGATTCAGGAATCGGTCGAGTCCGGCGCGTTCAAGGGCATCACGCTTAACTATCAGGAGCGTCGGATCTACCACTGGCACGAAGAACTCGATCGTCGCATCGGTATCGAACGCATTCCAGAAGCGCTTCGAGTCCAGCCCGTCCTCAAAGATTGGGTTACAGGCTGATCATGAGCGGTATTCAGTCCTGGGGCGTCTGCATTCCTCGTCTGCGCATCTCGCGTCAGACAATCGGCGCTGCCATGGGCTGGGTCAATCCGTCGCTAAAGACGGGCAAGGGCGAACGCTCGCTCTGTAATTGGGACGAGGATGCTCTGACGATGGCGGTCGAGGCGGCGCGCGATGCCCTACCGACGAGGCCATCACGAGACGCCATCAGCACCGTCATGCTCGCCTCGACTACGCTGCCCTTTGCCGATCGCAGCAATGCGACCGTTCTCGCGAGCGCGCTCGACCTTCCCGATCATGCCCTCGCTTTCGATGTGACCGGCTCGCAACGCTCCTCGACGGCCGCGCTGGCACAAGCGCTGAGTGGAGTCGGTGCCGGACAAACGCTCGTCGCGGCGGCAGACCGGCGTCTCGCACGGCCAGGGAGCGAGCAGGAGTCAGCTTACGGACACGGCGGTGCCGCCGTTGTCGTCGGTGCCGACGAAGGTGTGGCCACGCTCGTCGCACGTCATCATCGGTCGGCGGACTTCGTTGATCACCATCGACTGGCGGATGCGCCATTCGATTACGTACTCGAGGAACGCTGGGTTCGTGAGGCGGGCTGGCAGACACTCGTGCCCGACACCTTACGGGATCTCCTGGCAGAGACGCATATCGCAGCCAAAGATATCGCCCATCTCGTCATCGATGCCCCTGCCGCAGTGGGTCGCAAGATCGCCTCGCTCGTCGGAATCGGCGACAACGCACTCGTCGACAACCTTGCGGCGCAATGCGGTCAAACCGGAGCGGGTCACGCGCTCATCCTGCTCGCGAGCGCGCTCGAGCGCGCCAAACCCGGCGACCTAGTGCTGCTCGTCGGCTTTGGTCAAGGCGTCGATGCCCTACTCTTTCGCACGACGTCGAAGCTCGTGTCGTACGCGCCCTCGCACCGGGTTGCCATGGCGATCGCCGAGCGACGCGAGGAAACGGAATACACCCGATTTTTGTCCCATTGCGGCGTTCTACCCGTCGAGTTCGGTATGCGCGCCGAGCGCGATAGCCGGACGGCACAAACGGTCGCTTGGCGACGTCATGACGATATCTATGCGTTCACGGGCGGACGATGTACGCATTGCGGCACCGTGCAGTTTCCGCGTGCTCGGGTGTGTGTCGCGCCGGCGTGTCGGCGAGCGGGCGAGCAAGAGCCCGTGCCTCTCGCCGATCAAATGGCGCGTGTCAAAACATTCACCGAAGACTGGCTCGCGTTCAGTCCGCGTCCGCCGCTCGTCTACGGGAATGTCGCATTCGCGTCCGGCGGTAACGCCTTCCTCGAGTTCGCCGATGTCGCATCCGGCGAGGTCAAGGTGAACGACGGCGTACGATTCGTCTTCCGCCTTAAAGACGTCGATCGGACGCGCGGATTCCGCCGCTATTTTTGGAAAGCTGCGCCGTCGAGAGCGGCCGCAGGACGGAGCTAACCGATGGCGAGCGGTATCCGCGACAAGGTTGTGATCCTCGGCATGGGCTGCGCCCGCTTCGGGGAGCGCTGGGACTGCGGCGCCGACGATCTAATGCTCGAGGCCTTCGACGAGGCGACCCGCGATGCGGGTATCGAGCGCGATCAATTGGAAGCGGCCTGGCTCGGCGTTTTTTACGACGAGCAAAGCGTGTCGAAGTCGGCACTTTCGCTATCGATGACGCTGCGCTTACCGCAGATTCCGGTATCGCGCGTCGAAAATCTCTGCGCAACCGGCACCGAAGCCCTGCGGAGCGCCGCGTACGCGGTCGCGGCGGGTGCTTGCGATATCGCTCTCGCGATGGGCGTCGAGAAGCTCAAAGATACGGGCTTCGGCGGTCTGCCCGAGCGCACCAAGGGCACATTCGAAGATCTTTGGCAGCCCGGGTTCACGCCGCCGGGCGCCTTCGCCCAGCTCGGCGCCGCCTATGCCGCGCGTCATGGCATCGCCATCGACGATCTGCGTCGGGCGATGGCGCACGTCTCCGTCAAAAGTCACGCCAATGCCTTGCTCGCGCCGAAGGCACATCTACGCAAGGCCATCACGCCTGAACAAGTCCTCGCAGCGCCCATGATCGCCTGGCCTCTCGGAGTGCTCGATTGCTGCGGCGTCTCCGACGGCGCCGCCTGCGCGATCGTCACCACGCCCGAAATCGCCAAGTCCCTGGGTCGTCGCGACGCGGTGACGATCAAAGCCATGCAACTCGTGGCCTCGAACGGTTTCGAGCTCTCCCATGCCGATTGGGACGGCGCGCACACACCCACGACGCGACGCGCTGCGGCACGTGCATACGCGGAAGCGGGCGTGAAGGATCCGGGCCGTGATGTTTCTTTGATGGAAGTGCACGACTGCTTCTCCATCACCGAGCTCGTGCTCATGGAGGACCTCGGATTCTCCGCAGAAGGTCGTGCGACCGCCGACATTCTCGACGGACGATTCGATCGCGACGGGCGCAATCCTTGTCAAACCGACGGCGGCCTCAAGTGCTTCGGGCATCCGGTGGGCGCCTCGGGACTGCGCATGGTCTACGAAATCTACAACCAGCTGCTCGGTCGCGCCGGCGAACGACAGCTCCCCTCACCCAGTCTCGGTCTCACCCATAACCTGGGTGGTATCCCCAACCGCAACATCGCCAGCGTCTCGCTGTTCGGTCTGAAGACGCTTTGACGCCACCGCGAGGATTCCATGTCCGCCACCACCCCGCTAACTGACTCCGAAGAAACGTCACCCGTTCGTTGGGGCTTCACCGACGAGGAGCTTGCCCAGCGTCCTCACGCGTATCGCGACGACCTGCTCGAGGGCAAGGTCTGCCTCGTCTCCGGAGGCGGCAGCGGCCTCGGTCGCGCCATGGCGTTTCTGTTTGCGCGCCTCGGCGCGGACGTCGTGATTTGCGGCCGTCGCGAAGATCGCCTGATCGAGACCGCCGAGAGCATCCGCCGCTTACTCAAGCGTGATGTCGGTTTTCGCGCCATGACCATTCGCGATCCTGAGCAGGTTCAATCGCTCATCGACGAGACCTGGTCGCGCCATGGTGGACTCGATCTCCTCGTCAACAATGGCGGTGGACAGTTTCCCCAGGCGGCGCTCGACTACTCCGTCAAAGGCTGGAATGCCGTCATCGACACCAACTTGAATGGTACGTGGTGGATGATGCAATCGGCGGCACGCGCCTGGCGCGACCGGGGTCATCCCGGCTCGATCGTCAATATCGTCGCCAACGTCTGGCGAGGCATGCCGCAAGTCGCTCACACCTGCGCAGCACGCGCCGGTGTCATCTACCTCAGCAAGTCTGTCGCCGTGGAATGGGCACCGCTCGGGATCCGCGTGAACTGCGTCTCGCCAGGCTCCATCGCCACCGAGGGCCTCAACGTGTACAAGCCTGAGGCGGCCACCAAATTCGGTAACGCCAATCCGCTGCGCCAGTTCGGTGATGCCTTCGACATCGCGCAGGCGGTCGTCCATGTGGGCTCTCCGGTCACCGGCAAGTTCATCACCGGCGAAACCCTGGTCGTCGACGGCGGTAACCAAATGTGGGGCGACGTATGGCCGGGCACGATCCCGGAATGGTTTAAGGTTCCCGACCGCTGATACATCTAAGCTGACTTCCCGGAGGACAGGCGATGACCCAGACGCTCTTTACGCGCACCCCGAGATCCGACCTGCCCGCGGGCATTGCGCCCGCATGGGACATGCTAAACAAGCTCACGGGCGAGCCCACCTTCATCGAGGTGTTCGCCCAGGCGCCGCAGCTACTGAACCTCGTCATGAACGAGTTCTACGTCAAGGTATTCTTTGGGGGCGAGGTGCCGCAGCGCTACAAACAACTGGCACGACTGCGCCTGTCGCTCGTCCACGGCTGCCGTACCTGCAACAAGCAAAATGTGCCGGGCGCGATCGAGGCGGGTTTCAGCGCCGCGCAAATCGATGCGCTCGTGGCCAATCAGGCCTCGACACCGCTCTTTTCGGACGCTGACCTCGCCGTCATCGAATACACCGATCAGATGGTGCTCACGAACATGCACGGCGAGATTTCGCCGCAACTTTTCAAAACGCTGCGTACCCATTTCTCTGAGGCGCAAATCCTTGAGCTGGGCGTGGTGATGGCCATCATCGGCGGCATGGCGAAACTGTCCTTCCTGCTCGACGTCGTCGAAAAGGAAACCTGGTGCCCGTTCACACCGGAGACCGTCGACTAGAGCAGCGGTCGCACGATGACGGCAGACGTCATCTTTCGTGAGAGATCCATGATCAAAAAAAAGCCCGGCTCTCGCCGGGCTTTTTTTGTCCTTGAAAGGACGTGACTGCAAAGATCGCGCGCTTACTTGCCGCTCGATCCGAGGTTGAAGCCCACCTCGATGCCGTAGCTGCGCGGCGCACCCCACTGGGTGTGCGTCCACAGCGTCGCCACCGACTGAGAGGCGACGCGATAACGCTCATCCGAGAGGTTCTTGCCGTAGACGCGCACGAAGTAGCGGCTGTCCGACGGCGTGTAGGTCGCCGAGAGATTCAGCAGCGTCTTTTCGTTGAGATACGCATCGTACTCACGACCCGCGGCAGAGATGTAGAAGAGGTTCTCCGCTTCGTAGTACACCTCACCCGTCACCTCGAGGCTGCCCTGGGCGAAGTCCGTGGTGTACGTACCCGAGATCGCACCGCTCTGCTCAGGCGAGCGCGGCACCGGCAATCCCGAGAAGTTGCCGTTGAACGCTACGATCGAGCCACCGCTCACCGTATCGTTGATCGCAGGCTGATTGATCACGAACTTGTCGTACTTGGCATCGAGGAATGCCGCCTGACCGCGGATACGGAACGAATCCGTGATCAGCGCCTGCAGCTCGAGCTCGAGGCCCTGCGACTTCACCTCAGCCGCGTTGTAGAACACGGTCTCCTGGAAGTCCGCACCGCCCTTACGCGTGATGATGTTCACCGCACGCTGCGCATCTTCGTACTTCGTGGTGAACACGGTCGGGTTGAAGCGCAGGCGGCCATCGGCCGACTCGAACTTCAATCCGAACTCGTAGTTCGTCGCGTACTCGGGATCAACCGGCCGCGTCAGCGAGGGCACCATCAGACCGCTGGTGCCGGTCTGATCGTTGTATCCACCCGCCTTGTAACCACGCGACACCGTCGCATAGCTGAACAGCGAGTCGCTGAACTGGTAGGAACCCGTCAAACGCCAGCTCGGTTCAGACCAGGTGCGCTTCAGGTTGCTGAAGCCCGGAGTCGAGGAGTTAACGATCTGACCACCCGAATACTTCGTGAAGTCGCCCGCGTTCAACGGCGAACCGAGCTGCGCCGGGGTGAGGCCCGGGTTGCGCGGATCGAGTGAAGCGAAACCGACCTGCGTACGGCCCGCCCACTCGCGCTCGTCGCGGGTGTAGCGGAAGCCCGCACCGATCGTCAGCTTGTCCGTTGCCTCGAAGGTGGCGTCGGCAAAGCCCGCGATCGAATCGGAGTCCTGCTGGTTACAGAGCACCTGCGGGGTGTTGTTATTGAACTGCGCCGGCAGACCAAGCGACGCAAACGGCAGCGCGAGGTCGATGAAGCCGAGCACCTGAACCACGCAGAAACGAGCATCGTTCGTCTGCTGGAAGGCACCGACGACATAATTGAACGACCCGTCGTTCTTCGAAGCGAGACGAACTTCAACCTGGCTCGTCTTGCGCGTGGTGTCACGCGTGGCATCGAAGAGCGACAGCGGCTGCTTGGTGATCGAGTTGATCGGCGCGGCACCCGTGTAGGTGTTTGGCAGATTCTCGTCCTGATCACGCGAGCCGGCGGCGGCGAACAGCGTGTGCGAGCCGAGGTTCCACTCTGCGTTCAGGTAGACACCATCGACATCGATACGCTGGCCACGATCCATCGACAGCAGCGCGTCGCCACGCTCCGTCGAGGCCATATTGTCGAGCGGATCACCGGTCGGGCGGGTGAATCCGAGAAAGTTCCAAAGGTACGGACCATCGGGCGGCGTATCGTTGAAGGACGGAACCGCATCGGAGCGATCACGCATCTTCTCGATTTGCAGCAATACGGTCAGATCGTCCGACACGTTCCACTGCGCTTTGACACGGCCGTTGACAATATCGTCACCGCCCGTGGTCGCACCAGTGCCCGAACCGCGCTGGCCCGTGATGCCCGGAATCGTGAACGGCGCAAACGTGCCGCCGAAAATGTCGAGCGTGTTGATCGGGCCGTAGGTGGCGCCGAGCTTGTAGTAACCGTCGGACTTCGACACCGAACCGACGAGACGCAGGGCGAAGACGTCCTGCTGCAGCGGCAGATCGATCGCCGCCTGCAGACGCTTCGACCCGAAGCTGCCGAAGCCGAGGCGGATATCCGCGCCGAACTCCGACATGTTTGGACGCTTCGTGCGGATATTGACCGCACCGCCCGTCGTGTTTTTGCCGAACAAGGTGCCTTGCGGCCCGCGCAGCACTTCTGCGCCGGCGATGTCAAAGGTGTCGAGCAACTGAGTCTGCACACTCGGCATCACGAAATCGTCGACCTGCACGCCGACCGGCGAGTCTTGGTAGACGATGATGTCGGTCAGACCCACGCCGCGCATCGCGAACGAGGCGGCGTTGAACGCCGTGATGCGCGCAGCTGAGAAGCCGGGCACCGACGAGGCGAGACCAGAGATATCTTTGGCGACGAGGCGATCGATATCCGCCGACGTGACGGCAGACACCGAGATCGGCGTCGTCTGCAAATTGGTTTCCGCAGCGCCGCGCTGGGCGGTCACCGTGATTTCTTCGAGGCGGGACTCATCTCCCGTCTGCTGTGCCTGGGCTGCGGCGACGGTCATCGCCATCGCGCTGGCGGCCAAAACCGACCGCACTGCCACAGTCACAAGTCGTCCATGTGGTTTGAGCATCCTAGTTTCCCCTCAAATGGTTGTACTACGTTTTCACTCAACACCTGCCCGAGTGAGCGACAGGCCTATTCACCAGTACTTGAAGTCTGGTACCCACTTGGAAAAAAATCAATCTGTCCTGTTTTTTTGAGGTTCGAGTGTTGTAAATACGCAACAGGCGTATTTCCTCGCGATCGTTCTAGACTGTTTAGCGCCGTTATTTAGAGGTCAGCCGCCATGAGCTACGACTATCAGGTCAATCCCGCCGCCCCGCCCGATTCTCTCGAGGCCCGCCAGGCACCCGTCGACAACGGACTCGAGATCCCTGATCCCTCGCGCTACTTCTCGGAAGAGTTCATGCGCAAGGAGTGGACCCATCTTTGGCCGCGCGCCTGGCTGCTCGCCGGCGTGACGGCGGACGTGCGCGAGCCCGGGGACTACTTCACCTTCGACATCGGTCACGAGTCGATCATCGTGGCAAGACAAGACGACGGCAGCCTCAAGGCGTTCTACAACGTCTGTCCGCATCGCGCGAACCGCATCGCGCTCAACGATTTCGGCAGTGTCAATGAATTCACCTGCGCGTTCCACGGTTGGAAGTTCCGCTGCAACGGCCAGCTGAAATCGATCACCGACGAACAGACCTTCGCACCGAAGCTCGTGGCACATCGACCCGGCATGAGCGAAGTGCGCTGCGACGCGCACGCGGGGCTCGTGTTCGTCAATTTGGACGGGAAAGCTCCGCCCCTCGCCGAGTGGATCGGTTTACCGAAGGGTTATCTCGAGAACTATCGAATCGACGAGATGAATCCGGTGCGTCACGTGCGCACACTTTGGAACGCGAACTGGAAGGTGGGGGTCGACTCGTTCTACGAAACCTATCACTTGCCACACATCCATCCGCAAACGCAGACCGTGATGGGCGATTTCAGCCAATACGATCTGTACCCGAACGGGTTCAGTCGGATGATCGTGCCGCTCTGCCAAAAATCGCACCGCGTACCCGACCAGGACTCGGTCGATGCAGGCTTGCGATTCATGATGCAGGACGCCGGCATGGACCCGGACTCGTACAAGGGCGATGCGCGGGGCGTGCGCGCCGCCGTTCAGCGCTCTAAGCGCGAGCGTGCGCGTCGCTTGGGCCTCACGCACTACGACAATTTCACCGACGGTCAACTGACCGATAGCTGGGCCACGGGGCTCTTTCCCAACGTGCAGATCGGTTGTCATCCGGAAGGCGTGTTCATCATGCGCTTTTTGCCGCACGCCGATGATCCGAAGAAGTTCTACTACGACAACATCACGATGTTCCGTTACGTCGACGATCCGGATTACTTCGTGCCGGCTTGGATGGGCCTACCGAAGGGCACCGACATCACGGGGGCAACCCGCCCGTCCATCGAGCGATTTGCCGAGGGGCAGCGCGCAGATCTCGGCGAAGTGCTCGATCAGGACGTCGAACTCGTCGCAGCGGTCGGTGCCGGCAGCCGATCGCGCGGCTTCCGGGGTCCACTTTGGAGCGAGCAAGAGTCGAGAATTCGTCACTTCCATCGTGAGCTCGATCGCTACGTCAAGGGCGAGAAGTAAACGTTTTCCTTGAGTGGTTTTTTGTGAATCGTTTTTTGGTTCGGATTTTTTAAGGCTGAGATGAAGCGCCCCGCCTCGAGGGGCGCCTCGCTCAACCGAATACGCCGTGCAGATACCAGCTGTGCGGCGGTTCCCGCTCGCGATATACCCATAACTCGGCACCCGAGTCGTCGCGCGCGACGTAGTAATCGCGGGCCACTTCGCACCCATCCCACCATCCCGTCTCGATTCGCTCGGGGCCCTCGAGCGATTGCAGACGCTGTGGCGCATCGAGGAGCACCTCGGGCTCACGCAGCAGCCATAACGGTCGCCGCGCAGCCTGCCCCGAACGCGACGCGTCAATCGCTACACCTCTCACCACACCAGCGGTCGCGCCGGGCTCGGCAATGCCGAACGCCCGCTCCGGTCGATGCTCGGGGATCAGGCAGAGTCCGTATACGGCATCGGCACCGAGTCGTGCACGCAGTCGCTCGATGAGCGCAGGGGATTCGCGACCCGCTACGCCGCCATGCTCACCCGGACGCCACACCGATTCGCTCTGCGCCACGAATGTCTGCAAGACACCCGAGCGCAGGTCGCATCGCAGCACCGGCGC
>JBMTZJ010000043.1:0-10809 GCA_049455515.1 Steroidobacteraceae bacterium | reverse complement strand
GTTTTGAGAAATCTGGGCGTAGCGCTCGGGCATGTTTTGGTCGCGTGGAAATCGCTGCAGCGCGGTCTCGGCAAGATCGATGCCGACCCCGCGCGTATCGGTGCCGATCTCGAGCAGGCGTGGGAAGTTCTCGGCGAGGCGGTCCAGACGGCACTACGAGCCGCCGGCGTCCCGAACGGCTACGAACTTCTCAAAGATTTTACGCGCGGCCGAAAAATCGACCGGCAAGCCTACCTCGAGTTTGTCGCCAAGCTCCCGCTTCCCGCTGCCGAGCGGACGCGCCTTGCCGAGTTGCGCCCCGAGAATTACCTCGGCGTGGCTGCGAAGCTCGCGAAGACGTGATCGTCGTCGGACTTTCGGGGGGTGTCGACTCCGCAGTCGCCGCCCTGCTGTTGCGTCAGCAAGGCCTCGAGATCGAGGGCCTCTTCATGGCGAACTGGGAAGAGGACGACGCGTATTGCACCGTCTCGGCGGATTACCAGGACGCGCTCGCCGTATGCCGTGAACTCGGAATCCCTCTGCACCGCGTCGATTTCGCCGCAGAATATCGGCAGCGAGTTTTCGACTATTTTTTGACGGAGTACCGCGCCGGCCGAACGCCCAACCCCGATGTTCTCTGTAATCGCGAGATCAAGTTCGGGGTTTGCCTTGAACACGTTCGTCGCCTCGGCGGCAATCGATTCGCAACCGGACACTACGCCCGACGACTCGAGGGCTCCGGGGGCGTCGAGCTGCACAAAGCCGCAGACGCCAACAAAGATCAGTCGTACTTTCTGCACTCCCTCGAACGGGCGCAGCTCGAGGCTGCGATGTTTCCGTTGGGAGATTTATCGAAGACCGACGTTCGCGCCCGCGCTCGCGCAGCGGGTTTCCCCGTCCACGACAAGCCCGACAGCACCGGAATCTGTTTCATTGGAGAGCGACCCTTCCGCGAGTTCCTGAATCAGTACATCGCCAAAAAACCGGGACCCATCGAGACGCCGGAAGGTGAACGATTGGGAACCCATCAGGGCCTCGCGTTTTACACGCTCGGTCAGCGCGGCGGACTCGAGATCGGCGGTCGATCCGGACACGATGAGGCGCCGTGGTATGTGGCGCGCAAGAACTCGATCCGTAACGCGCTCATCGTGGTGCAGGGACATGATCACCCGCTGCTCCTGTCTCGCACCGTGACGACGGGACCCGCCCACTGGCTCATCGACCCGCCCGTAGAGCCCTTCGAGGCCGCCGTGAAATTGAGATATCGACAGACCGACCAGCCGTGCAAGGTGCTGCCGCTCGTCGATGGTCGGCTGCAAATCAGGTGCCACGAACTGCAGCGCGCGGTCACGCCGGGGCAATTTGCGGTGCTCTATGCCGGTTCACGCTGCCTGGGCGGCGCCGTCATCGAGTCGACAGGCCCGTAAAACACGCTCCCGTCGACACGACGCGCTCGGCACCGCGAGACGCTATAATTCGCGCCCGTTTTTCCCGTCTGACGACGGTCTCGATTGGGGGTTTTCATGACCGACAGCTACAAGAGCCGAACCACACTCAAAGTGGGTCCGCAGTCCTATGACATCTGGAGTCTTGGCGCGTTACCGCAAGACAAAGTGGCTCGACTCCCCTACTCGCTCAAAATTTTGCTCGAGAACCTCCTGCGTTTCGAAGACGGCGTCAATGTCACCCGACGGGATATCGACGCTCTCCTCAATTGGGATCCCAAGGCGACCCCTGATCACGAAATCTCCTTCACCCCTGCAAGAGTGATCATGCAGGACTTCACGGGCGTACCCTGCGTGGTCGATCTCGCGGCGATGCGCGAAGCCATCCAAAAACTTGGCGGTGATCCGCAGCGCGTCAATCCGCTCGCGCCCGCAGAGTTGGTCATCGATCACTCCGTACAAGTGGATCACTACGGCACCGACGACGCGCTCGCCAAAAATACCAAAATCGAATTTGAGCGAAATGGCGAGCGGTACTCGTTCCTGCGATGGGGACAAACCGCGTTTCGTAACTTCAAGGTTGTACCGCCGAATACGGGCATCGTGCACCAGGTCAACCTCGAATACCTCGGTCGCGTCGTGTTCGAAAACACGGATGGCGCCCGACCGCAGGCGTATCCCGACACCTTGGTCGGTACCGACTCGCACACCACGATGATCAACGGCCTGGGCGTACTCGGTTGGGGCGTCGGCGGCATCGAGGCGGAAGCCGCCATGCTCGGTCAGCCCGTAACGATGCTCATTCCGCAAGTGGTGGGGTTCAAGCTCACGGGCCAACTGCAACCCGGCGCGACAGCAACCGATCTCGTACTCACCGTCACCGAAATGCTGCGTAAGAAGGGCGTCGTCGAAAAGTTCGTCGAATATTTTGGTGACGGACTCGCCAACCTGCCGCTCGCCGACCGCGCCACCATTGCCAACATGGCGCCGGAGTACGGCAGTACCTGCGGCATCTTCCCGATCGACGAAGAGACGCTCCGCTATCTCGAGCTCTCGGGGCGCTCCAAGTCGCAGATCGATCTCGTCGAGGCCTACGCCAAGACCCAAGGGATGTGGCGTTACAACGGCGCTCCCCAGGCCCAATACACCGATGTGTTGGAACTCGACCTCAGCACCGTCGAGCCGTCGCTCGCGGGGCCGAAACGCCCTCAAGATCGGGTTCCCGTTCGCACTCTCAAACAGGTGTATCGAAAGACGCATACACAAATGTCCGAAGAGCGCGCCAAGAAGAACCCTGCTGCAACGGGCGTTGGTACGGTCAGCAATGGGGCCTCTTATGACGTCAAGGACGGCGCCGTGCTCATTGCGGCGATCACAAGCTGCACCAACACGTCGAACCCGTCCGTGATGCTCGGTGCTGCATTGCTCGCGCGCAACGCAGCCCGCCGCGGTCTGAAGGCAAAGCCCTGGGTGAAGACCAGCCTCTCACCCGGCTCGAAGGTGGTCACCGACTATCTCACCAAGGCTCAGCTCCTCGATGATTATGCCGCCGTGGGCTTCCACGTGACGGGATATGGCTGCATGACCTGCATCGGCAACTCGGGCCCTTTGAAGCCTGAGATTTCCGCTGCCGTCAAATCGGGCGACGTCATCGCCACCTCGGTACTCTCGGGCAATCGAAATTTCGAGGGACGCGTTCACCCAGAAGTGAAAATGAACTTCCTCGCCTCGCCACCGCTCGTCGTCGCCTATGCGCTCGCCGGTACGACGGACATCGATCTCAACTCCGAACCACTCGGTACAGGCTCCGACGGTCAGCCGGTCTACCTCAAAGATATTTGGCCGAGCCCGAAGGAAGTCGCCGAAACGGTACGCGCCTCCATCGACTCGGACATGTTCCGCGGCAGCTATGGCGATGTCTTCGCCGGCGATGCGAACTGGCAGTCGATCAAGGTACCGGCGGGAAATCTGTACGCCTGGGATGACAAATCCACCTACGTGCGCAATCCGCCCTACTTCGACGGCATGAGCATGCAGCCCGCGGCCGTGAAGCCCATTCAAGGCGCTCGCGCGCTGGCGCTGTTGGGTGACTCGGTCACGACGGACCATATTTCCCCCGCAGGCGACATCGCCAAGGACAGCCCCGCGGCCAAGTATCTCGAGTCGCATGGCGTCCAAAAGGCCGACTTCAATTCCTACGGCGCGCGCCGAGGCAACCACGAAGTCATGATGCGCGGGACCTTCGCCAACATCCGCCTGCGAAACCTGCTGGTTCCCGGCACCGAAGGCGGCGTCACCTTGCACATTCCATCCGGCGAGCAGATGTCGATCTATGACGCTTCGATGAAGTATCAGTCGACCGGCACGCCGCTGGTCGTGCTCGCGGGTAAGGAATACGGGACCGGCTCGTCGCGCGATTGGGCGGCGAAGGGCACCATGCTCCTCGGCGTCAAGGCGGTCATCGCAGAGAGTTTTGAGCGTATCCATCGTTCCAACCTGATCGGCATGGGCGTATTGCCCTGCCAATTCACGAACGGGCAAAACGCTCAGAGCCTCGGACTCACCGGTCTTGAGACCTTCGATTTCGGCGATTTGCAAAATGCCGAAGCGCGTAGCGTGACGGTGACCGCCACCCCGAAAGACGGCGGTAAACCGATCGTCTTCGAGGTACGGGTGCGTATCGACACGCCGAAAGAGCGTGACTACTACCGACACGGTGGAATCTTGCAATACGTGCTTCGTCAGCTCGCGCAGAGCACCGGCAGGTAAGGTTCGGAGGCTCGCGTGGACGATCTCGAATATCCACGCGAGCCTGCTCCTCGCCTCGTTTTCTTCGATCTCGACGGAACGATTTCGCGTCGCGATACGCTCTTCGGGTATGTCGCCGGTTTCGTTCGGCGACATCCTGCGAGACTACGCCGCTACCTCAGGGTCATACCCGCCTTGATCGAGTTCGCCGTCGCGCTCAAAGATCGAGGCCACCTCAAAGGCGCCCTGTTGCACGCCGTGATGGGTGGTGCCTCGCGCACGGACGTCAGCGTCTGGACCGCCGACTATGTCCCGCGACTCATTTCCCGCGGGGTGTTTCCAGAGGCGCTCGCGGCGATCCGTAAACATCGCGATGCCGGCGACCATCTCGTCTTGATGACGGCGACCGTCGATCTTTATGTCCCGGAGCTCGCGCAGGCGCTGGGATTCGATGACTACCTCTGCAGCCACGTCGCCTGGAGCGATGACCGCCTCGAGGGCTGGCTGACGACGCCCAACATGCGCGATGAGGAAAAAGCGATGGCTTTGCGACGTATGGCAGCGCGATTCCCCGGGCGTCGGCTCGTCGGCTACGGCAATTCGGCGCCCGACCTGCCTCACCTTCGACTCGTCGATCAGGCTGTCATCATCAACGCGAACAAATCTTTGCGTAAAGCGGCTTCCGGAATTCCGGTAGATTTCCGGTACTGGGTTTAACTCGGCACCCCTCAAGGAACGACCATGGGCACGTATCGCGATCCCTCAATCCTTCCGTCAGAGATTCCCTCGGAATCCGAATATTTTGATCGTCGACGCGTGTTGGCTGCGCTCGCGGCCTCAGCGGCGATGATCGGGGGCGGAATCGAGGCCGACGCACAAAACGCGAAAGCCGGCGCATCGGGCTTACCACCGCCGAAGTACGCGCGTAACCCGAAGTTCTCCACCACCGAGCCGCCCAACACCTGGGACGAGATCACGACGTACAACAATTTTTATGAATTCGGCTTCGAGAAAGAAGACCCTTATCAACGCGCACAGAACTTTCGAAGTCGCCCCTGGAGTGTCGAGATCGATGGCGAAGCCGAGCTCCGCGGACGTTTTACGCTCGAAGATATTTTGAAACCCCATGCACTCGAAGAGCGCATCTACCGCTTCCGATGCGTCGAAGCCTGGTCACGAATCGTGCCCTGGATGGGGTTTCCGTTGTCGGACCTCATTCGCCGCTTTAAGCCCACCTCACGCGCCAAGTTCGTGGAATTCACCACGCTCCTCGATCCGCGACAGATGCCCGGGCAGCGCACGAACGTCCTCGATTGGCCCTATCGCGAAGGCCTACGTATCGATGAGGCCATGAATCCGCTGACGCTATTAGTGGTCGGGCTCTACGGAAAATGGCTCCCCAACCAAAGCGGAGCACCACTGCGATTGATCGTACCCTGGAAGTACGGCTTCAAGAGCATTAAGTCGATCGTGCGCATTCGATTCACCGAGAGACAACCTGCGACGAGCTGGAACCTCTCGGCCCCCGACGAGTACGGGTTCTTCGCCAATGTGAATCCCGCCGTGGATCACCCCAGATGGAGCCAGGCCAAGGAGCGACGAATCGGTGGGAATTTTTTGGCCTCGCGTATCGACACCTTACCGTTCAATGGCTATGCGGCCGAAGTGGCCTCTCTTTACCGCGGCATGGATTTGCGTCGCTTCTACTGATCAATGGTCCGATCCCAACCCCCCGCGTGGCGCCCCAGCGAGCGTTGGCTTAAATCCCTCACCTTCGTCAGCGCATCCGTTCCCCTGATGCTGCTGATCGCGGGGGTTCTCGGCATCGCCGGACAAACACTGGGACCCAATCCCATCCGCGAGATGCTGCACATGACGGGAAAAACGTCACTCAACCTGCTGATGATCACGCTGATGGTATCGCCCCTAAGAGAGACGACCGGATGGATCGCGTTACTTGGGATACGCCGAATGCTCGGACTGTTTTCGTTCGCGTATGCCTTGATGCATTTTTTGATCTACGCCGTGCTCGAGCTCGACCTCGACTTCAGCGATCTCGCACGAGAAATTGCGCGGCGGCCGTTTATCATCGTCGGCAGCGTCGCCCTGCTGGCATTGATCCCGCTGGCCATCACCTCGACCCACCGCATGATGCGCAAACTCGGGCGTCGTTGGCAGACGCTGCATCAACTCATCTATCCGATCACGATCCTCGCCGTTTGGCACTACTACTGGCAGGTCAAAGCGGATATCCGCGAGCCTTTAATTTATGCGGCCGCGCTCGGCGCGCTGCTCGGTTATCGGATCTGGCGAAAGCGCCGTCGGACCGTTGGTTGACGAGCGCTCAGCCGAACACCCACGCGGGCACACGCTTCCATCCCTCGCTAAGCGCGCGATCGAGACGCTTCCACCCGGGACAATGTTCGCCAACGGTTTTCCAGTAGGCGGCGGAATGATTCATGTGACGGGTGTGAACGAGTTCGTGTACGAGCAGGTAGTCGAGCACCTCGGGCGGCTGGAACACGGCGCACACGTTGAGACTGATCACGCTACGACTCGAGCACGAACCCCAACGAGTCCGCTGTCGCCGCAGCTGCAGACTGCGATAATGAAACCCGGTCTTGACGGCCTTCTCACGCAACCGCATCTCGAGCGCCGTCCGTGCATGGTTGACCAGCCACATCAAGAGCGCTCGGCGAGCGGCAGCGGGCGTCGCGCTGTCCCAGGCACCGCGTAGCGACAACACACCTGCGCGAGGGTCGACCCGTAATCGTCCGCGGCCGCCTGCCAGATGCACCCGATAGACCTCTCCTAGGGCGGAAAGCGAGATCTGCGGCGGCGGGAACGGATCCGGTGTGACGCACTTCGGACGCGAGGCTAGTTTTTGATGTACCCAGTGGCGATGGCGTATGACGAAGTTCTCGACCGCCGTCATCGCAACGCCTCGCGGCACGACGACTTCGACCCGCCCATCGAGATGGACCCGCAAGGCCAGCCGACGCGCCCGCGCACTGCGGCGCAGGTGGAGTATCGGGTCGGAGGGGTCGTCGGAATCCACCCCTAAAGGCAGCGCGATCTGGTCGGGCACGTGGAGATGATGCCATGCCGATGGGGCGCCGGTTGGAGTACGATTCGCGCCCCATGGCGAGATACTTCAAGAGCGACAACACGGCCCCCGCCGCACCGGAAATCCTCGATGCGATCGCGGCTGCCAATCGTGGATACGCGCGCGGCTACGGCGATGACGATTGGTCCGCCCGTCTCGATGCGCGCTTTTCAGAACTTTTCGAAAAACGCGTTCGGGTGTTTCCCGTCGCGACGGGTACGGCAGCCAACACGCTCGCGCTCGCGACCTTTGTCCCCCCGTACGGCGCGATTCTGACGCACGAGGAAGGGCATATCGTCCGCGACGAGTGCGGTGCGCCGGAGTTCATGACGGGCGGTGCCCGACTGATCTTGATGGGCGGTGATGGCGCCAAAGTCACCCCGGATACCATCGAGCGTACGCTCGCCGCGAATCCCGTGAGCGTACACACCGTGCAGCCGCGGGCCTTGTCGATCACGCAGGCGACCGAACTTGGGCGTGTCTACTCCGCGGATGAAGTGCGCGCGCTCTCTGCAACCGCCCACGCCCGCGGGCTCATCGTTCACATGGACGGCGCCCGCTTTGCCAACGCGGTCGCGTCCCTCGGCTGCACGCCGGCCGAGATCACCTGGCGAGCAGGTGTCGATGTGCTGTCTTTCGGCGCCACCAAAAACGGCGCGCTGACTGCAGAAGCTGTCGTGTTCTTTGATCCCGACCGGGTGGCCGATTTCGAGTTTCGTCGCAAACGCGCCGGCCACCTGCTCTCCAAGATGCGATTCGTATCGGCGCAACTTCTCGCGTACCTCGAAAATGGCTTGTGGCTCAAACTGGCGTCTCGAGCCAACGCACTCGCGAAACGCGTAGGTGACGCGGCGGGTATGGCGTTGATACAACCGGTCGACGCCAACGAGATCTTTATACGTATCGGTGACCGCGGCGCTCAAAGTCTGCGCGACCAAGGTTTCGAATTCTATGATTGGGGCGCGGAGGGCTCGGGCGAAGCGCGGCTCGTGGTCTCGTGGGATCAGCCCGAGGAGGACATCGTCGCTCTGTGCGCCGCACTCACCACGCTGCATCACCGAGGCCCAGCGCGGTGAGCGTCGAGCTGATCGACATCGGCATCAACCTGACCCACGACAGCTACGATCACGATCGAGAGCAAGTGTTAAGACGCGCCATCGAGGTCGGCGTCGTTCAATTCGTGGTCACGGGCGCCTCGCTCGAAGGCAGTCAGGCGGCACTCGCCCTCTCGCGCGCCGCACCTCGAATACTGCGTGCCACGGCAGGCTGTCACCCGCATCACGCGGCCGATCTCGATGACGTCGCATTCGAGGGCTTATCGACGCTTGCCGCCGATCCCCTCGTCGTGGCCGTGGGCGAGACGGGCCTCGACTATCACCGCAACTTTTCGGCGCCGCGGGAGCAACGCCTCGCTTTCGAACGACAGGTGCAACTGGCCATCGGACTACAAAAGCCGCTCTTTCTGCACGAGCGCGATGCGCATGCCGATTTCATCGCCATCTTGCGAGCGCATCAAAAAGATTTACCCCCCGCCGTACTGCATTGCTTCACGGGCACGGGGGAGGCGCTCGAGGCCTGCCTCGACTTCGGACTCCATATCGGCATCACGGGATGGATCTGCGATGAGCGACGGGGCCTGCATCTGCGTGAACTCGTAGGCCAGATTCCCGCGGGTCGATTGATGGTCGAGACGGACGGCCCCTATCTTCTGCCGAGGGACCTCACGCCCAAGCCCGAGTCGCGTCGTAACGAGCCCCGCTATCTTCCGCATATTGCGGCGGTCATCGCCGCCGCGCGTGGCGAAACGCTCGCAGAGCTGGCCGCGCACACCACAGCGACTGCAAGACAATTCTTTGGATTACCGCCCGTCTGACGGTGAAGTCAACCGCGCGTGCTGAATTCGCTCGGTGAGAGCGTCGCTCGAAGCTTCTGCCAGTCTTGCATCCAAGTCGCGACGATTTGCTCGGCCTGCCCTCGATCCCCCAAGGGAAACTCCGACTCGAGCGAGTCTTCCCGTATCGTCATTCGAGGCAATCCTTTGGGGAACGACGATCCCGTACCGAACATCACCCGCCCCTCGATGGGCAGATCTTCGACCAGTGCTTTGAGCGCAGCGATTCGGTCGTACAGGGGTCCTTGAGGATTGGCGAACGTATGGCGACGACCGGCGTGCATCACCGTCCATTCGATCATCGGATCTGAGCCGAACACGTTGCCCACCACCTCGCGTACGTCGAGCAGCAGCACTCCCCGAACGGTCAGCAACACGTAATCGATATGCAACGTGCCGCCACTGCCATCCGGCACGGCGACATCGCGGAGGTGATCGACGGAGACCGCTTCGATTCGACGCTTGCGCCGCAAACGCTCCCGGCGACGGACATACCAACGCCAACCCAGCGTCACGACGACACCAATTAGTACGCCCAATAAAATCGCAGCGCCGAGAAGCACCCACTGTTCGGGACGAAGCGTCATCATCTGCTTATTGTAGAGCCTCTCTCAGCGCCTCGAGAGAGGCATCAATTTCATCGAACCTTGAGGGGCGCTCGAATAAACGGGCGAGCGTCGCAGGGATCGGTACAGCAGTCTCGATCAGAGGCTCGACGATCTCCGGAAACTTCGCCGGCGAGGCCGTCGACACCAAACACCACGCCTGCGCGCGCCGTGCGTCGGTCGACATGAGCGCCCAAGCCTCTGCCGCCACGGCGGTGTGCGGACACCAGGTTTCGCCGAGGCGGCGACGATCTTTCTGTGTTCGCGATCGGATCGCATCGTCGTCCACGCTGACGGCCGTCACCCCCTCTCGTAGGGCGTCGAGCGCGGGAAACAGATCGCGCATCCGCTCCATATTCGACGGATGACCCACATCCATCGCTGAGGCGATGGTCGCCACGCTCGAGCGCGGCAGCCACTCGCCGGTCGCGAGGTAATCCGGGACCGTTCGATTTGAATTGTGCGCCAGCACGATTTGCCCAATCGGAAGACCCATGTGCCTCGCCCACACACAGGCGACCGCGTTGCCGAGATTGCCGCTCGGGATCACGAAAGACAGTCGACCGCGCTGCGTACGTGACCACGCGAGACTGGTGGCCGCGTAGTAAACCGCCTGTGGCAGCAGTCGACCGAGGTTGATGCTGTTGGCCGATGACAGTTGCTGTTGATCCTGGAGCGCAGGATCACCGAAAGCCTGCTTGACCATGCGCTGACAGTCATCGAAGGTGCCGCGAACGGCGAACGCCCGGACGTTGTCGCCCCAGCAGGTCAATTGATGTTGCTGCGTCGGTGAGACCAAACCCTTCGGGAATAGCACGGTGACTCGCATGCCGGCACGCCCGTGGAAGGCAGCCGCCACCGCGCCACCGGTATCACCGGAGGTCGCCACCAAAATATTGACCGGCGGAGAGGTCGGCTTGCGAATTCTTTGAAAGCAGGCCGCGAGAAATCGGGCCCCGAAATCCTTGAAGGCCGCCGTCGGACCGTGCCAAAGCTCGAGAACGGTTAAACGCTCTTGCGGATCGACACCGCGAA
>JBMTZJ010000042.1:0-11216 GCA_049455515.1 Steroidobacteraceae bacterium | reverse complement strand
GGCTCGGTCAATGATTCGTCGTAGTTCGGCACGAAGTCGACGGTTTCACGATCGATGTCTGCAAGGAGCTCACCGGCCATGCGCGACATACGCACTTCGGTGTAACGCATCGCCGCCGGCATGTCGCCATCGACGGAACCGAAGTTGCCCTGTCCGTCGACGAGCAGGTAACGCATCGAAAACGGTTGGGCCATACGGACGATGGCGTCGTACACCGCCGAGTCGCCGTGCGGGTGGTACTTACCGATGACGTCACCCACCACGCGAGCAGATTTTTTATAGGGCTTGTTGTACTCGTTGCCGAGCTCCCGCATGGCGTAGAGCACGCGACGATGTACGGGCTTGAGACCATCCCTGACGTCCGGGAGCGCGCGTCCGACGATCACGCTCATGGCGTAATCGAGGTAGGACTGGCGCATCTCGTCTTCGAGAGAGACGGGGAGAACTTCGCGGGCGATTTCGCTCATTCGACGGTCGCTATTTTCATTCGAAAACGAGTGCGAAATAGTACCATAGGCCACCCTTGATTTGTGGCTTCCCAGGGCCTCCCATGACTCAATCCCACCACGCCGATTCCCCCGCCCTTCAGGCCGATGAGGCAGAGATCGCAAAGTTCGATGCGATCGCCCATCGCTTCTGGGATCCGCAGGGGGAATTCGGCACCTTGCACGCACTCAATCCGCCGCGTGTCGCGTTCATTTCGGAACGCGTTTCGCTGCGCAATGCGTGCGTCGCCGACGTCGGCTGCGGTGGCGGGTTGCTTGCGGAATCGCTGGCTCGCGCCGGTGCCGACGTGACGGCGATCGATTTGGCGCCGTCCATGATCGAGGTCGCAAAACTGCATGCGGCCGGTGAGGGATTGCGCATCGATTATCGCGTGCAATCCGTCGAAGCATTGGCCGCCGAGGCACACGGCCGCTTCGACGTCGTGACCTGCATGGAGATGCTCGAGCATCTCCCCGACCCGCAAGAGGTCATCGGTGAACTGGCAAAATTATTGAAGCCGAACGGTACGCTTTTCGTCTCGACGCTGAACCGCAATCTTCGTTCGTTCATGGTGGCGATCGTCGGCGCCGAATATGTCACGCGTCTGGTGCCGCGTGGCACGCACGAGTACGAGCGGCTCATTCGACCCTCCGAGCTTGCCCGTTGGGCGCGTGCCGCCGATCTGCATCTCGAAGAATTCGGCGGTCTCGAGTACAACCCCGTCACGCGGCTCGCAAGACTCACCGCAGATGTCTCGGTCAATTATCTCGCCCTCCTTCGACGAGCGGACTCGACGCCGTGACGTTCACGTCCGCGACGACGCCCGCCTCTTTCGGGGCCGATCGCGACTGGCTGCTGCGCTTTTGCCCACCCGATGCGGCGACCGCCCTCGCGGCGCTGTTCGAGATCGAGCAGGAGGTGTCCGCCAGTTTGAAGGCGGGACTCGAGCACGCCGTCGCACACACGCGTCTCGAGTGGTGGGCCGAAGAACTCGACCGCCTAGCAAGAGGCATTCCCCGACATCCGGCGACACGAACGTTGGCGTCGAGCGCCCTAGAGCGCGGCGCGACGCCGCCCGACCTCAGCGCCGTTATCGAGCACATCCGAGTCGATCTCGCATACGTCGCGTTTCTGACGCGCGATGAACTCGATGAATATTTTGGTCATTGGGGACGCAGCATCTTCCGCACCGCCGCGCTCATCGCAATTGATCCGACCCACCTCACACCGACGCAAATCGACGCGCGATCCGCGGCAGAGCGACTGGCGTCGATCGCCGGTCCCATGGTGTGCGAGATCGAGCGATTGCGGCACTTTTCACGCCACGCGCGAGTCGGTCGTATCTATGTTCCGCTCGGTGATCCGCCGACCCCTCATGCACCCTGGGTCGCTCTGCCACTCGGCGAAGACGAGAGGCGCGCCCTGCAATCGCGTCGAGATGTGTTGTGCGAAGCCTTGCGCCGATGTGCATCGGATACGGAACCGTCGAGTCGACCCGCCCTGCGCGTGCCCCTGCTTTGGATGTCGATCGCGATGGCCCCAGATCGTGACGAAGACGCGATTCTTGCCCCCGTGCGGCGTACCATCTCGACCTGGCGCGACGCGCTCGCGGTGTCGCGAGGCAAACTACCTTCCGCCTTGAGCTAAGGACCGATGACGAATGCCCGAAACCCGTACTGCATTTGACCCTCGTCATGTCGCGATCGGTGACGCCGAGCTCGCGGGTCGAGTGATCGCCGTGACGGGACCCACTGCGGGCCTTGGCCATGCCCTCGCACTCGAGTGCGCGCGGCGGGGTGCAGAGGTCATTCTCATCGGGCGCAACGTCAAAAAACTGGAAGCGGTGCACACCGAGATCGCCGCCCTTAAAACCTACGACGGCCACCCTACACCCGAGGCCTGTATTGCGCCGCTTGATCTCGAGCGAGCCGTTGCGGGTGATTACGATGCGATCGCTCATGCGGTGATGCAGCGCTGGGGGCGACTGGACGGGCTCGTGCTGAACGCGGCGCTGCTCGGCATTCTGGCTCCCCTCGAGGATTACGACGTGCCAACCTGGGTCAAGGTGATGCACGTCAACGTCACGGCCAACTTCGCGCTCACCCAAGTGCTACTGCCGGCGCTTCGCGCCTCGGCGGACGCCTCGGTGCTTTTCCTCTCGAGCAGCGTCGGAAGACGAGGTCGTGCTTACTGGGGTGCGTACAGCGTCTCGAAGTTTGCCGTCGAGGGCATGATGCAGACGCTGGCCGACGAGCTCGAGAAAACAACCGTGCGTGTCAATTCGATCAACCCCGGCCGAGCGCGAACCCATATGCGTCGGCAAGCCTTCCCTTCCGAAAATCTCGAATCGTTGCCGCTGCCCGAATCTTTGACCGCGCCGATGGTGGCGCTCCTCGGGCCGCAAGCGCGCGGCGTTACGGGTCAGGCGTTGGACGCTCAGTGAGTGCGCCGGGGCGCTCCTCGAGTGCCTTGGCCTCCTCGGCGCTGAGTGTTCGGAAATGCCCGCGACCAAGATCTCTCGTCAGCGCGAGCGGTCCGAGACTCGTCCTCTGTATTCGACTCACCAAAGCACCCTGTCGCTCGAAGAGCTGACGGATATCTTTGCCGCTCGCCCCGATCGCGACGATGCGATACCAACGATTGAGCCCCTCTGGCTCCGCATCGGATCCCTCAACCGAAGCGACTTCGATGGTACGCCCATCGTCGAGACCGCCCCGCGCCAACGACTCGAGTTTCGACTCGTTCAGGTCGCCGCGAATACGAACTAAAAACTCCGTAGGCCAGCGCCGTACGCGACGCTGTAACCGCTCGGCGAGCTCGCCGTCCGTCGTGACGAGCTCGAGTCCCCCGTCGACGCGAGGCATCGGAGAGATTGCGAGAAAGCGACGCCCGGCCCGTCGCGGCAAGCGCGTGTAGAGACCTTCGGTCAATGATTCGCCCGTCGATCGATGACAGAGGAAAACGGTCGTTTCTTTGCTGAGGCGAGAAGCGTCGCGGCTACGCCGAACGACCCGGCCATCGACACGCAACTCGTCTCGCCCGACGACCCGCGAGCCGAGCTCGGCCACAGCGCCGTTGACGGTCACGCGTCCCGCGCGAATCCAATCCTCAGCCTCGCGCCGAGAGGCCAATCCGGCCTGTGCCAACACTTTCTGGATGCGCTCACCCGCCTCTACCGACTCCGTCGAACGACTGCGGCTACGCGTCTGAGTCCGCGTGCGCGAGCGCGCGCCGCCGGCGGCTCTTGGGCGATCACGACTGCTCATTACCCTCGCCAGTTTCCGCCCCGACGATCACCGCCTCGGGGTCCTGCAAATCTGCCACGGGCAATGTGAGCTGCGGATTGAGGTCGATCATTTGCTTGATCTCGGCAAGGGGCGGCAGCTCGTCGAGAGTCTTGAGACCAAAATAATCGAGGAAACTGCGCGTCGTCCCGAGCAGCTCCGGATGACCCGGCACGTCGCGATGACCGACCACGCGAATCCACTCGCGCTCCATCAAGGTCTTGACGATGTTGGGATTGACCGCAACACCGCGGACCGACTCGATCTCGGCACGCGTGATCGGCTGGCGATAAGCGATCAGCGCCAAGGTCTCGAGTAACGCCCGCGAATACTTCTGCGGCCGCTCGGGCCACAGCCGACTGACTTCGCGCGCGTAGCCTTGGCGAATCTGAACTCGCCAGCCGCTCGCGGTTTCTCGGAGCTCGACACCTCGATCCTCGTAGGTTGCAGCCAGCGCCTCGAGCGCCGCGTGGATCTCGGCCTTCTCCGGACGAGCACCCTCATCAAAAAGCTCGATGATTTCATTGACCGACAACGGCCGACCGGCGGCAAGTAACGACGCCTCGATGACGTTTTGGATGTGGTGGTCGCTCATCAAATGTCCTTTTCCGTTGAACTCTCAGCTGGCTCGCCCTCGACGAGTCGCAGATGCGGCGCTTGAGCCGCACGAACGTGCAGCGGCCCGTAAGGCTCGGTCTGCACGATCTCGATCAAGCCCTCGCGCATCAGCTCGAGGATCGCCACGAACGTCACGGTGACGCCCATGCGGCCCTCCTCCGCTTTGAAGAGCTTCATGAAGTCGATAAAAGCGCCGCCCTCCACCGCTGCCAACACATCGGTCATTCGGGCGCGCACCGACAGTCGCTCGCGTTGCACGTGATGGTGCTGGAACATGGCGGCGCGTGAGACGACTTCGCGGAATGCGAGGATCATCTCCTGCAAGGCCACTTGCGGCAGGGTCGAAGACGGACGTCGAAAATCCGTCGCCGCGCTGGCCGACCACGTATCGCGCTCCTCACGCGGCAGGTGATCGATGCTTTCGGCCGCCTGCTTGAATCGCTCGTACTCCTGCAACCGCCGAACGAGATCCGCGCGCGGATCGGATTCTTCGGCGACCACATCGCCGGAGCGCGGCAAGAGCATGCGTGATTTGATTTCGGCGAGCGTCGCCGCCATCAGCATGTACTCGCCCGCGAGCTCGAGCTGCAACTCCTGCATCAGCTCGATGTAGTTCATGTACTGCTTGGTGATGTCGGCGAGCGGAATATCGAGGATGTCGAGATTCTGGCGTCTGATCAGATACAGCAGCAGATCGAGAGGCCCCTCGAAGGCCTCGAGAAACACCTCGAGCGCCTGCGGCGGAATGTACAGATCGCGCGGCAACTGAGTGACCGGCTCGCCCTGAACGAGCGCAAAAGGCATCTCGCCCTGCGCAGGGCTTTCAGCACCTGTCGCCGCGTCGGCTCCCGTCGGCACGAGCTTGAGCTCAGGCTTGGCCACCTCAATCCCCTCTCAGGTGCATGGCACTACGCACCTCATCGAGTGTTTCGCGGGCCGCCTCGCGAGCCTTCTCGCTGCCCTCGGTGAGGATGGCGCGAACGAGGTCGGGATTGTCTTCGTACGGAGCCGCCCGCTCGCGCATGGTCGTCGTTTCCGCAACGATGCGATCGATCAAGGGTTTCTTGCACTCGAGGCAGCCGATGCCGGCGCTCTTGCAGCCCGCGGACGCCCAGCTGCGTGTCGCCTCGTCCGAGTACACCTCGTGGAGAGACCAAACGGGGCATTTCTCAGGATCGCCCGGATCAGACCGCCGAACTCGCGCGGGATCCGTTTGCATCGTTTTAAGCTTGCGGGCGACCGAATCGGGGTCCTCACGCAAGCCGAGCGTATTCCCGTACGACTTCGACATCTTGCGTCCGTCGATACCCGGCAGCTTCGGCGTCGGGGTCAACAACACCTGAGGCTCCGGAAGAATCGACACGCTCGACCCTTCGAGATACCCGAGCAAGCGCTCGCGATCCGCCACCGTGATTCGTGTATTGCCCTGAACGATTTCACGCGCTTTCTCGAGCGACGATGCATCGCCGGTTTCTTGATATTTTTTTCTGAGTTCCCGGTAGAGCTTGCTGTTGCGAGTGCCGAGCTCGGCGACCGCCTTCTCGGCCTTATCTTCGAATCCGGTTTCTCGCCCGAACAAATGGTTGAAGCGGCGGGCAACCTCGCGCGTGATCTCGACGTGCGCGATTTGATCCTCGCCCACGGGCACATAGCCGGCGCGATAGAGCAAAATGTCTGCCGACTGCAGCAAGGGGTAACCCAGAAAACCGTAGGTGGCTAAATCTTTTTCCTGCAGTTCTGCCTGCTGATCTTTGTACGTCGGCACTCGCTCGAGCCACGAGAGCGGCGTAATCATCGACAGCAGCAAGTGCAGCTCAGCGTGCTCGGGCACGTGAGACTGCACGAACAGCGTGGAGACGCCCGGATTGAGTCCGGCAGCGAGCCAGTCGATCACCATCTCACGGGTGTACTCCGGGAGTTTGGTCGTGTCTTCGTAGCCCGTGGTCAGCGCGTGCCAGTCGGCAACAAAGAAAAAACACGGATACTGATATTGCAGATCGACCCAGTTGCGCAGGGCACCGTGATAGTTACCGAGGTGCAACTGACCCGTCGGGCGCATGCCGGAAAGCACGCGATTCGCTTCAGGGTTACTGCCCACGACTACCCTGCTTACTTGAAGTAAATCTCATAACCCTTTGATTTTTATCGATCTTTATTTCGCGGGACGCCGAAAGTCAGCATCGAAAGCCCGCGAACGTAGAGATTATAGCGGTTGCTCAGCCGAAGACCGTCTCAAAGTCCGAAGGGCTCGAGACTGCCGCGACCCTTTCGGACGACGATCGGCGGATTCGCGGCGAAATCGACGACCGTCGTCGGCTCGATGCCGCAGGACCCTCCGTCGAGGAGTGCATCGAGTTGCGCGCCCAAGCGCTCCTCGATTTCATCGCCGTCATTGAGCGGCAGACCCTCGCCGGGGAGCAGTAAGGTCGAGCTCATGATCGGTTCGCCGAGTTCGGTGAGCAGCATCTGCGCGACCCGATGGTCCGGAACCCGTATGCCGATCGTCCGCCTTTTCTCGTGTTGCAAGCGCCGCGGAGTCTCACGCGTAGCCTCGAGCAAAAAGGTGTAGGGCCCCGGCGTGCAGGCCTTCAAAACGCGAAACTGTCGAGTGTCGACTTTCGCGTAGCGCGCAATCTCGGTCAGGTCTCGACACACCAGCGTGAAGTGATGATGACGGTCTGCGTCTCGAATACGACGGATACGCTCGAGAGCGTCCTTGTCGCCGATGTGGCAACCGAGCGCGTAACAGGAGTCGGTCGGATACGCGATCACCCCACCCTGACGAACGAGATCGGCGGCCTGACGAACGAGACGC
This sequence comes from Steroidobacteraceae bacterium, assembly GCA_049455515.1. Classification (GTDB taxonomy): domain Bacteria; phylum Pseudomonadota; class Gammaproteobacteria; order Steroidobacterales; family Steroidobacteraceae; genus UBA964. The sequence continues at coordinate 4,013 of JBMTZJ010000042.1, read as the reverse complement.
GGTTGGGGGTCTTTGGGGTGAAGCCGGAATCGCTGCATCGCCGTATGATACCGGCCTCCCCAAAAATGCCCTTGTGATGCCGAACCCCAAACTTTCAATCCTGCAAGAGCGACTGACCCGCGCACTCGCACCGGAGACCCTCGAGATTCGAGACGACAGCGCCTTGCACGCCGGCCATGCCGGCGCTGCGGAGGGTGGACACCTCCACCTGCGCATTAGCGCACGCAAGTTCGTTGGGCTCACCCCCCTCGCACGTCACCGGCTGGTCTACGAGGCGCTCGGGGACCTGAAAGCCTTGGGTATCCATGCTCTGTCCATCGATGCCCGGTTGCCGTCATAATCCGCCTCCCACAAGTTCCGATCGAGAAATGCTCATGAAGACTCTGCGTGTTCTGCCCCTCATCACCGTCGCGATGCTGATTGCGGCGTGCCAGCCGAAAGCCGACGCCGCGAAGGACGCGGACGCCGCCGCTAAGAAGCCGGTCGCCACACTGAATGGCAAGGCCATCACGCAGGGCGAGTTCGATAGTTTCGTGAAGCAGGTTTCGGGTCGTGCCAGCGCCGACCTCGACGAGGAGCAGAAAAAGCGCGCGCTCGACTCGCTGATCAACCTCCGCGTCTTGGCGGCTCAAGCCGAAAAAGACGGTCTGCACAAAGAATCCGATCTGGCTGCGCAAATCGAACTCACTCGCCTCAACATCCTGCAACAGGCGCTCGCCGAGAAGTACCTCGAAGGCAAGACGCCGACCGAGCAAGAGCTCAAGGCGGAATACGATGCGCAGGTCGCTCAGATGTCGCGTAACGAGTATCGCGCACGCCATATCCTCGTCCCGACCGAAATTGCGGCGACTCAAGTGATCGAGCGCCTCAAGAAAGGCGAGCGCTTCGAGGTTCTCGCCCGCGACTCCCTCGACTCATCGCGCGAGCGCGGCGGAGATCTTGGCTGGTTCAGCCCCTCGAGCATGGTCAAGCCGTTCGCTGACGCCGTGATGGCACTCAAGAAAGGCGAGACGATCGCGAAGCCGGTGCAGACTCAATTTGGGTGGCACGTGATTCGCCTCGACGACGTGCGCGAGGTTCAGCCGCCGCCGTTCGAAGAAGTGAAGCAGCAGCTCAACCAGGCCGTGCTCGCGAAGAAGTTCCGCGCCTACAGCGACGAGCTGACGAAGGCCGCGAAGATCGAAAAGAAAATCTGATGGGTATCCGAGTCAGCAGTTGCCCGATTAGGGCGGCTGCTGACTCGCGATGATCGTCTTGAGGTCCGCCTCGTCCAGAATGCGGACCCCCAACTCCTCGGCTTTCTTGAGTTTTGAGCCGGCGTCCCGTCCGGCAATCAGGTAGTGGGTCTTTTTCGACACGCTGCCTGTCGCCTTCGCCCCCAAAGCCCTGAGCGCCTCCTCAGCCTCCTCGCGTCCCATCGACTCGAGCGTTCCCGTGAGCACAAAGGTCAGCCCTGCGAGCGGCTGAGACGATGCGTCCGGGCGTTTCGGCGCGGGCCAGGTCACCCCGGCGCGACGCAAGCGCTCGATGACATCCCGGTTTTGCCCATCGGCAAAGAATTCGGCGACATGTGCGGCGATGACGGGGCCGACATCCGGAACCTGTCTCACGGTATCGGCGTCCGCGCGTGCCAAGGCGTCGAGGTCGCCAAAGTGTGCGGCGAGCGCCGCCGCCGTCGCCTCGCCCACATCTCGAATACCGAGCGCGAATAGAAATCGTCCCAAACTCGTATTCTTTGAGCGCTCGAGTGCCGCAAGAACGTTTTCGGCGGACTTGCAGCCCATCCGCTCGAGCCCCGACAGGGTGTCGAGATCGAGCGAGTACAGATCGGCAGGCGACTCGACGAGACCCGCTTCGACGAGTTGATCGACGAGCTTCTCGCCGACGCCCTCGATATCGAGCGCTCGACGCGACGCAAAATGACGGAGTCGCTCTTTGCGCTGCGCGCTGCATCGGTAGCCGCCCGTACACCGTGCGACGGCAACTTCCGGATCGCGCTCGACAACCGACGCGCACACGGGACATCGCGTCGGCATCACGATCTCGCGCGAGGCCTTGGGTCGTCGCTCGAGCAGGACGCGCGCGACCTCCGGGATGACGTCTCCGGCACGTCGTACGACCACCGTATCGCCGATCCGGACGCCCTTTCGAGCGACCTCGTCCATGTTATGGAGGGTGGCGTTGCTGACCGTCACACCGCCCACGGACACGGGCTCGAGCCGTGCAACCGGTGTCAGTGCACCCGTTCGACCCACCTGAAACTCGACGTCTTTCAATACTGTCAGGGCCTCTTCGGCCGGGAACTTGTGCGCGATCGCCCAACGTGGCGCTCGAGACACGAACCCCAATTCGCGCTGCGCGGCGAGGCTGTCGACTTTGTACACGACGCCGTCAATCTGATAGTCGAGCGACGTCCGGCGTCGCCCGATGTCCGCGTAGTACGCCAGACACCCGCTGACGCCACGCACTCGGCGAACTTCCGGCGAGACCCGCAAGCCCATCGCCTTGAGCAATGCCAGCATGCCGCCGTGCGAATCCGGCAACTCGAGACCCTCCACGGCGCCGGCTGCGTAAAAAAAGATCTCGAGCGGTCGTTGCGCGGTGATACGCGGATCGAGCTGACGCAAACTGCCGGCTGCGGCATTGCGCGGATTCGCGAATACTTTGTCGCCTCGCTTTGCCGCCTCTGCGTTGAGGCGCTCGAATCCCGCAATCGGCATGAACACTTCGCCGCGCGCCTCGAAGAGCGCCGGCGCCTCCCCGCGAAGCTGCAGGGGTACCGAGCGAATGGTACGGACATTCGCTGTCACGTCCTCACCCGTCGTGCCATCGCCTCGCGTGGCCGCACGGACCAAAATGCCGCGCTCGTACGTGATTGAGATCGCAAGACCGTCTAGCTTGGGTTCGGCCGAGTATTCGATATCCTCCGAGACACCGAGGCGTTCGCGAACTCGCCGATCGAAATTTTTGAGATCCTCCTCGGTGAACGCATTATCGAGCGAGAGCATCGGCAGGCGATGCCGGACCTCTGCGAACTCGTCCGTCGGCGTCGCACCGACGCGCTGCGTCGGCGATTCAGGTGTGATCAGCTCGGGATAGCGCTCCTCGAGCTCGCGTAAGGCCTGAAGAAGGCGGTCCCACTCGGCGTCGGGGATCTCCGGGTCATCGAGAATGTAGTAACGATAGTTGTGGTGCTCGATGTCCCGACGCAATTCGGCGGCTCGCTGGCGAATCTCTGCGGAGGGTGTCCCCGCCTTGACCATGCTAACCGCCTCCGGCAGCAGCGGCTTCTCGACGCATCTCCGCCAATCGGGACTCTGTCAGCGGCTGGCCGCGCGAATCGAGCAACTGAGCGCGTAAGCGCTGCGCCAGCGTGTGTCCGACCGAGAGCAATTTATCGACGGCGTCTCGCCCCGCAATCGGCCCGGGCAGTACCGCGAAAAGGTTGATCCCGAGAAACCTTGAAGAATCCATGGTGGCAAGGTCGAAACTGCCCGGCTTCGTCAAACTCGCCGCGCTCATCAATACCCGTCCATCGGCGAGCGCCCTGTGAAAGATGTTCATCTCGCCGTGAACGAATCCTTCGCCCTGCAGCGATTGGCGTAGCGCCGCACCCGTCAAACGCTCGCCGTCCCGCGCCACGATGCGTAGCGCGACGATGACCGGCTCGGAATCTTTGGGCAGCGCCATAGCGGGCGCCGCGCGTGCCGCGCCCGCCGACGACGGGACGGCCTCGGTCGGCTGATAATCGGACTCGGTCGACCGCTCATCGCTTGCGACCGGTCGTTCGTCGACTACTGCCGCATCTTCGTCAGGCCGCTCCGCCTGCATGAGCGGGATGGAGTTTCCACGATCTTGCCCACCGATCGCGTCATCCAGATCAACTAAGGGCGGCTCGACAAGACGATCCCGGACATGGATCTCCGGCAAGGTTAACGTCGGTTCGAGACGTTCCTCTGCCGACTCGCGACGCGTCGGCTCCAGCAGCGGATCCACTTGGCTGAGCTCGTTGG
>JBMTZJ010000041.1:0-11218 GCA_049455515.1 Steroidobacteraceae bacterium | reverse complement strand
AGCTCCCAAAGATTGTTCTCTTCGATCGTGGTGTCGATGTGACCCAGCCAGTTTCGATGTGCGGGGCGCGGCGTGCGCTTGAAGCGGTTCGGCATGACATACGCGTTCTTGTCTTCGTAAACGTTGATCGTCATGTAGTGACGGAAGTCGATCGGATCGGGGCACGCGATCCAGGCGCCGTTGTATTCGTCGGGATAAAACATCTGCGTGGCCATCGCGATCCAGCCACCGGTGCTGCCGCCGAACACGAAGCGTGCCCAGCCCTGCCCGATGCCGCGAAAGCGGCGCTCGATTTCCGGAAGGAGTTCGTACTGAATCGCGTCGCCGTAGGGTCCGTTGTTCGCGGAATTGACGCCGTAAGAGTCGTCATAGAACGGCGTCGGGTGTTGGATCTCGACGAGGAGCACGCGAGGAAAACCTGGTCCGGTCCAAGCTTGGAAAAAATCCCATGCGTATTGCTGCTGGATGCGGTTGTAGCCCTCGAGCTTGAAGCGGGCGCTGTAATCGGGCGCCAAATTCGGATCAGGTGGTGTTTCACGCCAGTTGGAGGGTGCTGAGGGGAAATGCCCGTGGTTGATAACGAGCGGATAGCGCGCATCCGGTCGGTCGTTGAACCCGAGCGGCAAGGTCACGAAGGCAGCAAGGTGGATGTCGCGGCCCCAAAACTTTGAGAGTCGTTCGCTGCGTACGCGAACGTATTTGACCCAGGTGGTCTCGCGAAAAGACTCGGCGGGCGGAATTTTTTCGGTCAACACCAGCCGCGGCGGCGCGGTCGTCAGCGCGCCGCGCCAACGTACCAACACCGGTCGCGAATACAGATTCCCGGGTTTTTCACGCCACTGCTGACCTTCTCCCCGATCGGGTGGCAGCTTGAGCACCCGCCCGTCCGCAAGCCGAAACGTCTCGTAGCGATTGAGGAAGGCCTGAACCCGGTAGTCCCCCGGCGGGAGGCTCGAGAGCGCACGTATCGGAAACCCGAAGGCGCCATCATCGATGCTGCGGCCGGTGCCGGGCTTCCAGCCTTCGACATCCAAGCCGAAGAACGGGATGGCTGCGGCATCCCAATTGACCAGAAACCGGGGCTCCCGGTCGGGAGACTGGTCGGCCGGAGCGAAGATGAGGAGCAGACGCCCATCTTGGGGGCCCTCCTTAAAGCTGGCGGGGAGTTGAACCTCGAAGGTGGCCGCCAGGGCGTTGAGGGACAAAAGCCCGACCAGAACGGCCAGGGCCCTTTGAACGAAACGTCGGTAGGGAGCTCTCATGGGGTCGATCCTACGCCGAGCGCTCGGGCCCCTCATCGGGGGCGGTCCCGAAGCCGACGCTATCTCAACGATTCACATAGAATCGCGCCGACTATGGGTTACGCAGAGACATTCGAAGTCATCGTCATCGGGGGCGGTCATGCCGGCACCGAGGCCGCGCTCGCCTCTGCGCGGATGGGTCGTCGTACCCTGCTGCTGACCCAGAGCATCGAGACCCTCGGACAGATGAGTTGTAACCCCGCTTTCGGGGGTATCGGCAAGGGTCACCTCGTTCGCGAAATCGATGCCCTCGGGGGCGGGATGGCGCGCGCCGTCGACCGAGCCGGCATCCAGTTTCGGACCCTCAATGCGAGCAAAGGTCCGGCCGTTCGAGCGACCCGCGCACAGGCCGATCGGCTGCTCTATCGGAAGGCGATTCGGACCCTCCTCGAGAACCAAACGAACCTCTCGATCTTCCAACAAGAGGCCGCTGATCTGGTGGTCGAAAACGGCCGGGTTCGGGGGGTCGTCACGGTCACCGGAATCCGCTTCGGAGCACCCGCCGTCGTGCTCACGGTCGGCACCTTTTTGGGGGGTCGAATCCACGTGGGTCTCGACCAATATTCAGGGGGTCGCGCGGGTGATCCGCCGTCGAATGCGCTCGCGGCCCGTCTGCGTGAATTGCCTCTCCGAGTGGGTCGTCTCAAGACCGGCACGCCGCCCCGAATCGATGGCCGCAGCCTCGACTACAGCGTCATGGCACCCCAGTACTCGGATGATCCGCGTCCCGTGTTTTCATTCCTCGGGCGCACCAATGAGCACCCACAGCAGGTTCCGTGTTTCATTACTGCGACAAACGAGCGGACGCACGAGCTGATCCGCTCGGGCTGCGATCGCTCGCCGATGTTCACCGGAAAGATCGAAGGCGTCGGTCCGCGGTACTGTCCATCGGTCGAAGACAAGGTTCACCGCTTCGCCGACAAGACCTCTCATCAAGTGTTCGTCGAGCCCGAAGGGCTCTCGACGCACGAGGTCTATCCGAACGGAATTTCGACGAGTCTTCCGTACGATGTTCAGGTCGAATTCGTGCGCTCGATTCGGGGCTTCGAACGGGCCCATATCACCCGCCCCGGCTACGCGATCGAGTACGACTTTTTCGACCCCCGCGACCTCCATGGTTGGCTCGAAACGAAGGTCATCGGCGGGCTCTTCTTCGCGGGTCAGATCAATGGCACGACGGGCTACGAAGAAGCCGGTGCGCAGGGCCTCGTGGCCGGTATCAATGCCGCGCGTCAGGTCCGTGACGAGGCCCCTTGGACCCCCTCCCGATCCGAAGCCTATCTGGGTGTGTTGGTCGACGATCTCATCACCCGAGGAGCCCCCGAGCCGTACCGAATGTTCACGAGCCGCGCCGAGCATCGGCTGCTGCTTCGGGAGGACAACGCCGACCTCCGGCTGACCGAAATGGGTCGCTCGATGGGGCTCGTCGATGACGAGCGCTGGACGTTCTTCTGTCGAAAGCGGGAGGCTGCCGAGACCGAAGTTCGGCGGCTATCGACCACCCGCCTCAAGGGGGTCTCGGCCTTCGATCTGCTCCGCCGACCCGAGGTGGACTACGCCGGGCTCCCCGCCCTCGCCGCTGCCGCCGGTGAAGACATCGGCACGGCCTTCGACGCTGCCGATCCGATGCCCGACCTCGCCGCCCTGGATGACCGGCTCCCCGAGGCGGTCCGCCTTCAGGTCGAGGTCCGGGCCAAGTACTCCGGGTACATCGAGCGACAGCAGGACGAAATCGAGCGGCAGCGTAAGAGCGAGGAGACCCCCCTGCCCGGGGACCTCGACTACAGCACGGTCGCCGGGCTCTCGAACGAAGTTCGGCAGAGGCTGGCGGCCGCGCGACCGGATACCCTCGGTCAGGCCTCGCGCTTGCCGGGCGTGACCCCCGCTGCGGTGTCCGTTCTGCTCGTGCTCCTGAAACGCCGAACGGCCTGAGGGCCCCGAGGAGACCGAACATGACCGACCGCACGCCCCCTGAGATGGTTCGTGCCGATGGCACCTACCCCGTCATCGACCTTCGACAAGAGGCCATCACGGTCGCCGTCGTACAGACGAGGGTGAATGGGGTCGACGGCGCCAACCCGGGGCCCGATCTGCGTCGCAACCTCGATTACTTCTTGGAATCGATCGATATCGCGCAAGGGTTCGGCGGCCGCTGCGATCTGCTGCTGTTTCATGAATTTCCGATCACGGGCTTCAGTAACTGGACGCGCGACCAGCATTACGCGCTCTCGATCGAAGTGCCGGGTCCGGAAGTCGAAGAAGTCGCCAAGAAAGCCAAGCAATACAACTGCTACATCGTCTTCGGCACTTACGCCAAAGACCCGGTGAACTGGCCGGGGCACATTCTGCACCTGATGGTGATGTGCAAACCCGACGGCAGCGTGGTCTCGCACTGGAAGCAGCGCAACGTTCGCGGCATGTTCCCTTTCGCCGAGCAATACACCTCGGCGATCTACGACGTCTACGATCGTTTCGTTGAGATGTACGGCCTCGATGCGGTGATTCCTGTCGAGCGTACGGATATCGGCAATATCGCCATGTCGGCCGTGCAATTCGAACCCGAGCTCTTCCGATGCATGGCCTTCAAGGGCGCCGAAATTATCTGTCGGGTCGCAACCGGTGGCTTCGAGTGGGAGGACATGCGTCTCACCTCCTACCACAACAGCCTGTACACGATGATCACCAACAACTCGGTCGCCACTCAGGGAAGAAACCCGGGTTTCTTTGAAGATGCCAATTACGGCGGGCCGGGGCGTTCTTCAATTTTTGGTCCCCGCGGTGTGGTGCTTGCGAAGGCGGGGCCCTTCGAGGCTCGGGAGTCCGCGCGAATTCCTATCGCAGAGTTTCGATCCAAACACCGCATTCCCGATTTACATCTGCATCTCTATCGTCCCGTCCTCGACCAATACGTCGAGCGTTACGCGCCGAGCGGCTACCTCGACTATTTGCCCAAAGATAAACGCGATGCTTTCCAGCACTTCGTGAAGCGGGCGAAGTGGCAGCATTACTGGTGAAAATCTCTCGCACCGCAGTTTTTCTCGCGCTCGTCGGCTGGGCATCGCTCGCCGCTCAGCTTGTGCTCAGCGTGCAACATCAAATGCGACTCGGGCACAGCGCCGCCTTCGGCGTTTTCATGTACGCAGGTTATTACACGATCCTCACCAATCTTTTCTGCGCGATCGTGGCGACAGCGTTCGTCAAGCCGCGCGCATCGTCGTCACGATGGGCCGCTTGGCGTGAACCCTGGGTCGTCACGGCCGCGGCCGTCTCCATCGTGATGGTCGGTCTCATTTTTCACGTGCTGCTCCGCGCGCAGTACCAGCCGACGGGGATCGCCGCCGTCACGAATCTGATTCACCACTACATCGTGCCGATCGTCTTCGCCGTCTTCTGGTGGCGGACGGTACCCCGCGGTGCGCTCGTATGGGGTGACGTCTGGCGGGTGTTCGCGTACCCGGCAGCGTATCTCGTCTATGTTCTGATGCGCGGTGAAGTCAGCGGTGTGTATCCTTACTTCTTCATCGACGTTCGCAATCTCGGTTACGACGGCGTTTTACTCAACGTCGCGGGCATGTCTGCACTTTTCATCGGCGCCGGCGTGGCGTTCGTCGCTGCGAAACGCTGAGCGCGGCCTGCGTTTCGGCTATTTGCCGATACAAAAGCTGCCGAAGATACGCCCGAGCAAATCCTCAGCATGAAACTTGCCGGTAATTTCGCCGAGTGTGTGCTGGGCGGCGCGTAGTTCTTCGGCGACAAGCTCACCGGCCCGCGAGCGTTCGAGTTGCCGAACCGCCTCTTCGGTATGCCGCTGTGCACGTTCGAGCGCCTCGACATGACGGCCGCGGGCGCTGACCAAACCGATCTGCCTCGCGTCGTAGCCCATGCAGGTCTTTAGGTGCTCTCTCAATTCCGGGAGCCCCGCGCCCGTTCGCGCGGAAATCGGCAGAATCGCTTCGGCACCCGACACCTCGCGTTGCGATTCGTCGCGCGCAGTCGTCACATCGATTTTATTGAAGAGCAGGGTGATCGGTATGTCGGCGGGTAGCAGCGCTTTTTCCTCGGCGAAGGCTGTCGCTTGCGGATCGGCTGCTGCGTCGACCACGAATAACACGCGATCCGCCTGCTGCATCGCGAGGCGAGCACGTCGAATGCCCTCGGCTTCCACTTCATCTCCGGCATCACGAAGCCCGGCGGTATCGAGCACGTGCAGCGGCATCCCGTCGATCGAAATCATTTCTCTCAATACGTCGCGGGTGGTGCCCGCAATCGGCGTCACGATGGCGACATCTTGACCCGCAAGCGCATTGAGCAAACTCGATTTCCCAGCATTCGGGCGCCCGGCGATGACGACGGTCATACCATCGCGTAGTACGCGCCCCTGTCGCGCGGCCTGCAATACCGTCGCAAAGCGTTCGCGTAACGAGGCGAGGCGAGTCTGCACGGCCTTATCGGCAAGAAAGTCGATCTCTTCTTCGGGAAAGTCGATGGCGGCTTCGACCCAAACCCGTAGTTCGGTCACCGCTTCGACGAGGTCATGCACCTGCGCAGAAAACGCGCCTTGCAGCGATCGCATCGCAGCGCGTGCCGCAGCAACCGAGCCTGCATCGATGAGATCGGCGACCGCCTCCGCTTGCGCGAGATCGAGCTTGTCGTTGAGAAACGCCCGCTGCGTGAATTCGCCTGCGTTCGCGCGCCGCGCGCCCAGCGATACGGCGCGCTGGACGAGCGTTTCGAGCACGACTGGGCCCCCGTGGCCCTGCAACTCGAGGACGTCTTCCCCGGTGTAGCTATGCGGCGCGTCAAAGAAAAGCGCGAGACCGTGATCGAGTACCCGACCATCGGCGTCGTGAAACTGCGCCAGGGTGGCCATTCGTGGCGTCGGCAGCGGGATCGAGAGCATCGACTCAGCGATGCGGCGTGTGTCGGGTCCGGAAACTCGGACGATTCCGACTCCACCGCGTCCCGGGGCGGTGGCGACAGCGACGATCGTGTCGGTTGCGGCGTCCGGCCTCAACCCGTCCTCGCTCTCTTCGCCTCCGCCTCGATGCGACGGTTGATGTTCCATTGTTGCAATATGGTCAGCAGCGTATTGGCGACCCAATACAGCACGAGGCCCGCCGGGAAGAACGCAAACGTGATGCTCATCACGAACGGCAAGATCATGAAAACCTTCGCCTGAATCGGGTCGGGTGGCGTGGGGTTCAGTTTGTATTGCACGTACATCGCACCGGCCATGATGACCGGCAGTACGAAGAACGGGTCACGCGACGAGAGGTCCTGGATCCAGAACATGAAAGGGGCCTGACGCATCTCGACGCTCTCGAGCAAGACCCAGTAGAACGCGAAGAACACGGGCATCTGAATGAGGATGGGTAAACATCCGGCTGCCGGATTGATTTTCTCTCGCTTGTACAAATCCATCATCGCGCGACCCAGTTTCTCGCGGTCGTCTTTGTACGTCTCCTGCAGATTTTTCATGCGCGGCGTCAACAGGCGCATTTTCGCCATCGAGCGCCCGGAAGATTCGGAGAGCGGATAGAACACGAGTTTCAGCAAGAAGGTCACGATGATGATCGCCCAGCCCCAGTTGCCGACGATGTTGTGCGCCTGCTCGAGCAACCAGAATAGTGGTTCGGCCAACAGCGTGAGCACGCCGTAGTCAGCCACCAGATCGAGCCGCGGGCCAGTGGTTTTGAGTTGAGACTGTAGTTTGGGCCCGACGAACAGTATTTCTTTGAGTGTCGCCCCGCTTTGCGGCGCAACCGTTATCGAGGGCCCGGTCGTCGACAGCAGATATTGGTTGCCTTCGGTCCGGAGCGCATAGGCGTAGTTCTGTCCTTCGGTCGGTACGACAGCCGTCACGAAATGATGCTGCATTCCGGCGATCCAGCCGGTGGTGACCTCGCGGGGCAGTTCGCTGTCGGCGACGTTGGTCCGGTCGATTTTGAAATACTTCGTGCCGTTGAAATACGCTGGTCCTTGGAACGCGTAGCTCTCGACGCTAAACATCGAGCGCTCGACGGGCGGATCGTCGCGGAGAATCTGCGCGTACGAGGCGGCGCGCCAAGGTTCGGTGCCGCGGTTGTCGATGTCGTATTCGAGATCGATACGATACGAGCCGCGTCGGAAAACATAGGTCTTGGTCACCGAAACGCCCGTCGCGTCGTTGCGCCATGTCAAAGGAACTCGAAGCTCGTTTTGTCCGTCGGCGAGTGCGTAGCGAGCTTGCGCGGACTCGAAGGTGGCCAAGTGAGTCGGGTGTGCGCTGCCGTCGGCATCGGTGAGGCCGGTTTGAATGACATAAAAGCGATCACGGCTGTCGTTGAGCAAACGAACACGCGCATCTTCGCCCTTGATCTGCGGGTAATTGAGCAGATCGGCGCGGACGAGATCACCGCCTCGAAGATTGATGTCGAGATCGAGGACGTCCGTCGTGACGCGAAGCGATCGCGGCGGGCTCGATGCCGCAGCGGGCTCGGTGCTCGTCGGCGCAACCTCGGCGTTGGCGACGGCGGACGTCGCCGGAGGAGCCGCTGACGAGAGCAGTGAAGGCGGGGCGTCGACCGACGGGGTGAGCGGTGCAGCGGGCGGGGCAGCTTTCGGCACGCTCGAGGCCAAACCACTCGTGGCGGCCGAACTCTGTGTCGTCGAAGCGGGGGCCGCCGGCGGCAGGGCGTAGTCGCGTTGCCAGGTCTCGAAGTTGATCCACAGCACGAGCACCAGGCCGAGCCACAAAAACATGCGTGCGTTGGTCGAAGTCACGGTTGCCCTTGTCGAGATGTCAAAGAAATGGGGTCGCGCGGCGGCACGGGATCGTAACCGCCTTCACGAAACGGGTGGCATCGCGCGAGGCGTCGTGCAGCGAGCCAAGTTCCGCGCAGCGTGCCGTGCGTGTCGAGCGCTTCCAGTGCGTAATGCGAGCACGAAGGATGATAGCGGCACGTGGGCCCACGCCACGGGCTGATCGTTAACTGATAGGCCCTGATCAGGACCCGGAAGACGGCGCGCATGTCATTGCTACCTTCTGCCAGAGCGCATCGAGGCTCTCGCGAATTCGGGTGGCCGGCGCCTCGCGAGCCGCTGCGCGTGCGCCGACGATCAGGTCGACGGCGGGCAGCTGATGCTGGGTGAGCCGGAACGATTCGCGAATTATGCGACGAAGTCTGTTACGAGCGACGGCATTTCCGATCACTCGGGCGCCGATCGAGAGGCCGAGCCTCGGGCTGCGGCCGCCATTCGGGCATACGATGAGAGAAAAACAGGCATTACCGAAGCGGCGGCCGTCTCGGTAGGCGGTTTCGAAGTCGGTCTTGCGCAGAACCCGGCGCGACGGCGGGAAGCCCGACCTCGAGGGCCGGGTGTCAGCGTCCCGAATCAGGGGATCAGCTTCTTGCGGCCTTTGGCGCGACGGCGGGCAAGCACTTTGCGCCCGTTGGCCGTCGCCATGCGCGCCCGAAACCCATGCGTACGGGCTCGTCGGACTTTGCTCGGCTGGTAGGTGCGTTTCATGGTGTCGTCACCGGAAAAAAGGCCGCAGAGGGTAAGCAGGGGGTCCGATGGTGTCAAGCCAAAAAGATATCCACAGGCCTCTTCGCCGGTATATTCTCCCCATCCCCTTGGTTAAACCCATCCCCCGCGCTTTTCAGGGAGGCCGGCATTCGCGTGGACGCGTCGATTTGGAACCGTTGCTCGGAAGCGCTCGAAGCCGCGCTGCCGGATACCCAGTTCAATACCTGGGTGCGCCCTCTGCAGGCCATCGAAACCGAGGGTCATCTTCGGCTTTTGGCACCCAATCGGTTCGTGGTCGAGTGGATCAACGCGAATTTGATAGGTCGAATTACCGAACTTGCGGAGACTCAGTGCGGTGACCGCTCGATTCGCGTGACGGTCGAGGTCGGCGAAAAACCAGAACCTGTCCCGACGACAACCGAGATCCGAGTTCCCCGCGAGCTAGGTCGCTCGTCGCGGCGGCCGAGCGTGGAAATCGTGGGCGGTCGCCTCAATCCGGACTCGACGTTCGACACGTTCGTCGTCGGCAAAAGCAACCAGCTCGCCAAAGCGGCTGCGCAGCAAGTGGCTGAAAATCCGGGGAAAGCGTACAACCCGCTGTTTATTTACGGTGGCGTTGGCCTCGGTAAAACGCATCTCATGCACGCGGTCGGGCAAGCGATCATCGCGAAAAATCCGCAGGCGAGAGTGGCGTACGTGCACTCCGAGCGTTTCGTCAGCGACATGGTCAAAGCGCTGCAGCACAACCAGATGAACGACTTCAAAGCAGCCTATCGTTCTCTTGATGCGCTACTGATCGACGACATCCAGTTTTTTGCGGGCAAGGAGCGTTCGCAGGAAGAGTTCTTCCACACGTTCAATGCTTTGCTTGAGGGCCAGCAGCAAGTCATTCTGACCTGTGATCGCTACCCAAAAGAGGTCGAGGGTCTCGAGGAACGTCTGAAATCACGGTTCGGATGGGGGCTTACGGTCGCCATCGAGCCGCCAGAGCTTGAAACCTGCGCGGCCATATTGATCAGTAAAGGCGAAGCGGCAGGGGTCTCCCTGAGTCAGGACGTCGCATTATTCATCGCCAAGCGAATTCGCTCGAATGTTCGCGAGCTCGAGGGTGCCTTGCGGCGGGTGATCGCGAATTCCCGATTTACCGGACAGCCCATCACGCTCGATTTCACGAAGGAAGCGCTGCGGGATCTCCTCACGCTGCAGGCCCGGCTCATCACGATCGAAAACATTCAGAAGACGGTGGCGGACTATTTCAAAGTTCGCGTCGCCGATTTGTTGTCCGAGCGCAGGAGTCGCTCGGTTGCTCGGCCCCGTCAGATTGCGATGGCGCTCGCGAAAGAACTCACGAGCCACAGCCTTCCCGAGATCGGGGATGCTTTTGGCGGAAGAGACCATACGACGGTGTTGCACGCCTGTCGTAGGATCAAAGCGCTGCGAGAAGGTGAGCAGCGCATCGCCGAGGACTACACAAATCTGTTGAGAACTCTGACCAATTGATGTTGGTATCCTGTGGATGTTTTCGGGTGCGGAAATCATTCACAATTCGCTCACAGGAAACGCGTGGGTTATCCTGCCATTGGTGCACCGCAAAGAATGACACAAGGTACTGAAAACACCGGGATTTTAAGGGTTTTCCAGTTATCCACCGTATCAATAACCTCTACAGTCTTTCTTAAATCTAAATAAAGAATTTATGAAACTCACAGCCTCTCGCGAAGAGATCCTTGGCCCGGTTCAGCACGTGATCGGCGTTGTCGAACGCCGTCAAACGATGCCGGTGCTGTCCAACGTGTTACTGAGTGCTCGGAACAATCGGCTCAGCGTGACGGGTACCGATCTCGAGGTCGAGCTCGTGAGCTCGGTAGCACTCAAGGTTCAGTCGGCGGGCGACATCACGGTCCCGGGCCGGAAATTCCTCGACATTTTGAGATCACTCGCGGAAGGGTCGAGCGTGACGCTCGCCGTCGAGGGTGATCGCCTCGTGATCCGAGCGGGTCGCAGCCGCTTCACGTTGTCGACGTTGCCGGCCGCGGAGTTTCCGGTCGTCGAAGACGTGAACGCGCAGCAGGTGCTCAAGCTGCCACAAGCAGAATTCCGAAAGCTGATCGACAAAGTGCATTTCTCCATGGCGCAGCAGGACGTTCGTTATTACCTCAACGGCATGCTGCTGGAGTCCGAAGGCGGGAAAGTGCGCGCCGTTGCGACCGACGGCCATCGTCTGGCGCTCTGCGAGGCCGTGCTCAAAGAGCGTGTCACGGGCAAGCAGCAGGTCATCCTGCCCAGAAAAGGGGTTATGGAACTGCAGCGGATGCTCGGCTCGGAGGGCGACGTCGCCCTGGAGATCGGTACTAATCACGTTCGGTGCGAGATCGGCGACGTTCGTTTCACTTCGAAGCTCATTGACG
>JBMTZJ010000040.1:0-11338 GCA_049455515.1 Steroidobacteraceae bacterium | reverse complement strand
GACCCCGAGGACGAGGTCGAGCTCGAAGCCCATTTCACCGCCGTTCAACAGACGCCCGACACTTCGCAGACCGAACCCGTCGAGATCGAGGTCGTCGAGCAACCTTGGGCCGATCGTCCCGGTACCGGCAGCGACGCCTCCCGCGCCGAAGACGACGAACAACCCGAGCGTGACATCGCCGACGAGCGCGGCGAGTCACTACGCGACCACTTGCTCGCCCAGCTCGAGCTCGCCGGACTCTCGGACAACGACCTGTCCGTCGCAGCGGCGCTCGTTGATGCGCTCAACGACGACGGGTATCTCACGGAATCTTTGACCGAGATCGCCGCGGCACTGCGCCCGGAGATCGACTGGGACGAAGAAGAGATCGAGCGCGTACTGCTGCTCGTACAAACGCTCGAACCCGTCGGCGTCGGCGCGCGCAATCTCGCCGAGTGTCTCGGGATCCAGCTTGCGCAACTCGATTCGTCTACGCCGGGACTGTCGCTCGCACGTCGCATCGCCGAGTCGCATCTTGATCTCCTTGCACAGCGCGACCCCTCGCCACTGCGCACGGCAACGGGAGCTGAGGAAGATGAGCTCATGCTGGCCGTCGCGCTCGTCAGATCATGTCATCCGCGACCGGGTTCGCTGGTCAGCGCCTCAAAACCGGAGTACGTGGTACCGGACGTCTTCGTGCGTCGGAAAGGTAAAGGCTGGGCCGTCGAACTCAATTCAGGGACGATGCCGCGTATCCGGGTCAACCAGGAGTATGTCGGCATGCTCGGCCGGGGCGGCTCTCACACCACCTTGCGCACGCAACTGCAGGAGGCTCGCTGGCTGCTCAAGAGTCTCGAAATTCGCAATGACACCCTCGTCAAAGTGACCCGTGCCATCGTCGAGCGGCAAACCGATTTCCTCAACCAGGGCGAGGAGCAGATGCGTCCGATGATCCTCAAGGACATCGCCACCGCCATCAGCATGCACGAGTCGACCATATCGCGGGTGACCTCGGGCAAGTACATGCACACGCCGCGCGGGGTCTATGAACTTCGCTACTTCTTTTCGAGTCAGGTGGAAGGCGGGGACGGCCAAGGCACCTCCTCGACCGCGATCCGCGCCAAGATACGCAAGCTGATCCGCGAGGAAGACCCGGTCAATCCGCTGTCCGATAGCCGTATTGCAGAAATATTGTCGGGCGAAGGCATCCCGGTGGCCCGCCGCACAGTGGCGAAGTATCGAGAGGGGTTAGGAATCGAGTCGTCGGCCGAGCGCAAAAAGGCCAATTCGCGTTAACCTTATCCTCATCAGGAGGCTGTCATGCAGATTTCCATCACGGGTCATCATGTCGTCGTCACGGACTCCATGCGCGCCTACGTACACAAGAAGATGGACCGCATCGTTCGCCACTTCGATCAACTCATCGATGTCCACTACGTGCTATCCGTCGAAAAACTCCGTCACCGTGCCGAAGCAACCCTAAAAGTCAGCGGCAAAGATATCCACGCCGATGCCGAGGCCGAAGATATGTACGCGGCCATCGACGCACTGGCCGATAAACTCGATCGACTGGTCAAGAAGCGCAAAGAAAAGACCACCGATCATCACGCCGAGGAAGGGCGACGGGCGCGTCACTGACGCGCGCCCTGCCCTGTTTCGCTTTTGTCCGCTCCTCTGCGACTCATTCTGGTCAGCGGGCTCTCTGGAGCGGGCAAGAGCGTCGTGCTCAACGCGCTCGAAGATCTCGGCTATCGCTGCGTCGATAACCTGCCATCCTCGATGCTCGAGTCTTTCGTGGCGCACGTCTTCCGCGAAGGCGCTCTGGGCGGACAAACCGTCGCGGTCGGCATCGATGCGCGCGACACCGGCGTCGGTCTGGAAAACGTCCCCGCCGCCATCGAACAGTTGCGTCGCAGTGGGGTTCGCTGCGAGTTACTGGTCGTCATCGCCTCGGACGCCGAGTTGCTGCGTCGCTTCGGTGAAACCAAACGGCGACATCCGCTCTCGCGTGAAGGCGGAACGCTGCAAGACGCCGTCACGCGCGAGCGCGCCTTGCTCGATCCGGTCATCCAGGCCGCCGACCTCGTCGTCGACACCACGCACATGGGTGTACACGAATTGCGCGACGCCATCGTGCAGCGCATCGACCAACGACGCGGCATGGAGCTGTCGGTCACGCTGGTGTCCTTCGGTTTCAAACACGGGGTGCCCGGCGACTGCGACTTCGTCTTCGATGTGCGCATGCTGCCAAATCCCTATTGGACGATCGCGCTGCGCCCATTGACCGGGCGCGATCCCGCCGTCATCCAGTACCTCAACGAACAGTCGGCGGTCGGCGCGATGCTCGATGAACTGCAACAGTTCGTCGCACGGCGTATCGAAGACCATGGCGCGGCGCGGCGTCGCTATCTCACCATCGGGATCGGTTGCACGGGGGGACAGCATCGCTCGGTCTATCTCGTCGATCGCCTCGCCGAACGCCTGCGCGGCAAATCGCCGACGCTCGCCGTCCGTCACAGCGCGCTCCCGAGTTTGGCGGCTCCGTGAGCGTCGTCAGCCGCAAAGAGGCGCGGCTCGCCGCGCTGCGGGAGGCACTCGATTCGGGCACGCTGCGGCCCGCGCAACGGATGGTCGCCGCCCTGCATCCGGCCGAGATCGCGCTGCTGCTCGAGTCGGTTCCGCCGCGTCAACGTGAGCTCGTCTGGGGCATGGTCGACTCCGAGCTCGAGGGCGATGTACTCGTCGAGCTCAACGAAAACGTCCGCCAGGAACTCATCGACGAGATGGAAGCCGAGGAGCTCGTCGCGGCCGCCGAAGGTCTCGAGCTCGACGACCTGGCGGATCTTGTCGGTGATCTGCCGGAGACCGTCACCCGGCAGGTGTTGCACTCGATGGACCAGCGCGACCGGGATCGTCTGCGTACCGTACTCTCCTGGCCCGAGGACAGCGCCGGCGGTTTGATGAACACCGATACGGTGAGCGTACGCCCCGACGTGACGCTCGAAGTGGTGCTGCGTTACTTGCGCATGCGGGGTGACCTGCCGCCACGTACCGACAGTTTGTTCGTTGTCGATCGCGACGACCGTTACCTCGGGACCGTATCCCTCACCCGCATCATCACCGGCGACCCCGAGAACACAGTCGGTGAAAGTCTCGATACCGAAGCCCCTCGCATCGAACCTGAGACGGCTGCCCACGAGGTCGCCCAACTCTTCCAGGACCGAGATCTCGTATCCGCAGCCGTTGTGGGAGCAGAGGGAAAACTGCTCGGACGCATTACCGTCGACGACGTCGTCGACGTCATCCGCGAGGAAGCCGAACATTCGGTGCTCTCGATGGCAGGCTTGCAGGACGATGAGGACCTCTTTGCCGGCATCGTGACCTCCACGCGCCGCAGACTGCTCTGGCTCGGCATCAATCTCGTCACGGCCTTCATGGCTGCCGCAGTGGTCAAAAATTTCGAGGGCACGATCGAAAAAGTTGCGGCACTCGCCGCCTTGATGCCCATCGTCGCGTCGATGGGCGGTATCGCCGGTACGCAAACGGTCACGCTCATCATCCGCGGCCTCGCCCTCGGTCAGGTGCAGTGGTCGAACGCACGCTGGCTGCTGTTCAAAGAAGTGGCCGTCGGCGGCGTAAACGGCTTGCTCTGGGCCCTCGTCGTCGGTGCCATCACCGTCGTGTGGTTCGATACCTGGCAAATCGCGGTCATCATCGCGGCCGCGATGCTCATCAATTTACTGGCGGCTGCGGCGGTCGGCGTATTGGTGCCGCTCGCGCTGAGGCGCTTCGAGATCGACCCTGCCCTATCGGCGGGCGTGATCCTCACCACGTTCACCGACTGTATCGGCTTTGCGACGCTGCTCGGACTCGGCGCGATTTTTCTGGTCTGAGTTAGCCGGCCGCGGCCAATCGGCCAGACTGGTAGTCGCGAATCGCTTGGTCGATTTCTTCGCGCGTGTTCATCACGAACGGACCGTATTGCACGACCGGCTCGCCGATGGGCCTAGCGGCTAATACCAAAAATCGTGCGCCTGCGGAGCAAGCTTCGACGACGATGTCCTCACCCTCCCCGAGTACGCCACCTTGTCGTTTCGATAAGGTCGCGGTACCCGCTGGGGACACGATCGAAAGCTCACCCTCGAAGGCGTACAGATACGCACTGTGCGACGCTGGCAAGGCCTCGGAAAATCTCGCGCCAGGCTCGAGCGAGACATCAAAGAAAATAGGCTGAGTGGTGACGCCGGTCACCGGCCCATCGACCCGCTTACCCGCTCGCTCGACCGAACCTGCGATCACCTTGATCTTGGCGCCATCGGCAGCGATCTCGGGAATGCGCGCGGCATCGATGTCCTCGTATGTCGCGGGACACATCTTTTCACGCGCAGGAAGGTTGATCCAAAGCTGGAACCCCCGCATCAAACCGCGCTCCTGCTGCGGCATCTCGGAGTGGATGATGCCGCGACCGGCCGTCATCCACTGCACGCCGCCGCTTTTTAGGTGTCCGCGATTGCCGAGATGGTCCTCATGGAGCATGTGCCCCTCGAGCATGTAGGTCACGGTCTGAAAGCCCCGATGCGGGTGCGGCGGAAAGCCGGCGATGTACTCCTCCGGCTTGTCACTCCCGAACTCGTCGAGCATCAGAAAAGGATCGAGCCGCGCGAATGGCGATTGGCCGAGACTGCGGTACAGCGTCACCCCCGCTCCATCGGAGGTGCGCTGCGCCGCAATAACGCGTTGCAGAGGTCTCGGCACGTCGATCCGAATGACCGAGAGAGTTACTTCACCGGCGCCGGTTTTTGACGCAGGGCGTAGTGCTCGAGGCTCGAGAGGCTACGATCTTCGGTCCACTCGGTCGGCGCGTCGAAATACTTGGGGAAGTTTTTCGTGGCGTAATCGAGCACGGGTCGCGACAGCACCTCGTCGAGGTTCTTGGTGGTTCCCATGAAGCAGGCGTACTGGCAGAAGCCCGGTCGCTGACCCATGAGCATCCACGGCAGCCACGGCGTGATGCGGTTCCAGGTTCCGGTGTAATCCAGCGTCGTCAGCTTGGGATTCTGCAGATCTTCGACCTTCACGTGGTGGGCGAACATCTCGGAGACCTGAACGATCGGACCCGACGATTCGCGCGGCCATTTATCGGGTTGCAGCGCATTCGGGTATGCGAGATGAATATGGATCTCCATGTCGGCCCACCCACCATGCTGATACCAGGGCATGATGAACGGCACGCGCGGCGGCGGCGGACCCTGATTGAGACCACCGAACTTCGGTGGCGCCGGGAAATATTCCTCGATCAAATAGTTGAACGGATCGTTATCGACGTGCACGGCCTTAACGGTCTCGCCGGAGAGCGGGTTTTTCCACTCGTCGAGCACCTCGCCGCTGCGCAGATCGGTGTAGACGATGATCTCGCGGCACATCCGACGAATCGAACCGTCCGGTCCCGGCGCAAGACGAATCACGCCGAAGCCGGAGGTGCCCATAAGATCGACGATCTTCTTGTGGGGCTCGACGCCCATCAAATAGCCCTTGAACCAGAAATACTTCGGCTTGCCGAAATCGAGGTCACCCTGAATGCGCGCGTAGGCGAGTTGATTGCCCTTGCCCGTCGAAAGATCGAGGTACGGGCCTTTGAGCCCCGGACCCATCCCGTACCGGGACATCGTGAGCGCCGTAGCCGCCGACGCCATCGGGCCGCCGAGCGTCATCGAGGCAAGCCCCGAGGCGCCGATCGCCAGAGCGCCGCCGAGACCACTGGCGGTGGTCAGAAAATCCCGGCGCGCGGGATGAAGCGGATTGTTTTCATTCGACATGTCAGTAACCCCCGTTTGAATTCGAAATTTTTTGTCTTGATGGAACGACTCAGGCCCCGGGGACCTGCAGCCGCTTCAGTTCGTTGAGCACGAGTTGTGAATGCCCTTTCGCATCCACCTTTTCCCAGTGACGGGCGATACGGCCCTGCGGGTCGATGATGAACGTATCGCGGCGTGAGAACTCCATGAGCCCCATCATGCTGGTGAGCACGCCGTACTGCTTGGTCACGGCCTTGGTGGGATCGGCCAGAACCTGGAAAGGCAGGCTGTGCTCTTTCGCGAAGGCTTTCTTGGAATCGACGTCGTCGACGCTGACCCCGAGGATCACCGTATTGGCGCGACGGAAGGCGAAGATCTCGTCGCGAAACTCGCAGGCCTGCGTCGTGCAACCCGGCGTGTTGTCCTTAGGGTAGAAATACAGGACCACCCACTTTCCGCGATATTCTTTGAGAGAAACCCACTTACCCGTCTGGTCTTGAAGACGGAAGTCGGGGGCGGGCTCGCCCGCTTTGGGCGAGTCGGCGAAGGCCACGGGAGCCGGCGCGATACCCAGAGTCATCGCCGCAGTGGCGAGCACGGTCAAGAAAAGTCGGCGAGGTGTCATTGATGGAACTCCTTCACGATTCAGCGTCACCGTATCTTCCAGACTGCGCCGCTGCGGCACAATAGGCACCATGACAGAGCGCACCGATGACCGCGCCGTGACCAATACCGTGGCGGCACCCGGCTGCCGAGCCCTCGTGCTGTCGGGCGGCGGCGCCCGCGCCGCGTACCAGGTGGGGGTGCTCAAAGCGCTGGCCGAAGTCTGGCCGGAAGAGTCGCCGCCCTACGACGTCGTGGTGGGGACCTCGGCGGGCGCCGTCTGCGCCGCCGTGCTCGCCACCCACGCGGCCAATTGGCGAGACGGTATCCGTCGCCTCGAGCAGGTCTGGGCGAACTTCACCGTCGAGCAGGTCTTTCGCGCCGACTTCGGCGCGATGATCGGCGCGGGTCTGCGCTGGATGAGTTCAGCGATGACGGGAGGTCGTCTGGGCACGGCGCCCCCGGCACTTTTCGACAACTCGCCGTTGCGTGCGCTGCTGCACGAACGCGTCGACTGGAACGCGATCCGCCGGCATATCGATGAAGGTAAGCTGCGTGCGCTCGCCTTGACCGCAACCACCTATGCGGGTGGCCATCATCGTGTTTTCTTTGAGGCCGCTCCGCAGGTCCAAGAGTGGACGGGGGTTCGTCGAGCCGGTACGCGGTCGACCCTCGATCTCGATCATCTGATGGCGAGTGCGGCGATCCCGTTTCTGTTCCCGCCCGTCAAGATCGGCGAAGTGTTCTACGGCGATGGCGCCATGCGTCAACTCGCACCTCTCTCACCGGCGATACACCTTGGCGCCAACCGGGTGCTGGTGATCGGCGTCCGCGCGCAAAACGCGGCGGGACTCGGCGGCACGATCGGCGTGCATCACACGCCCTCCTCGGGTGAGATCTTCGGTTTTCTGCTCGATACATTGTTTAGTGATCAGGTCGATGCCGACCTCGACCAGCTGGAGCGAACCAATCGGATGATTCGTCAGGCTGACTCCTCACTCGACGGATTGCGAGAAATCAGCGCTCTACGACTCGTTCCCGGCGCTGATCCACGAGCGAGTGCGGGGCGTCACATGGGCGCATTGCCGAAAGCCCTGCGTACGCTGTTGTCGGTGATCGGCGCGGGCGGAGAGTCCGGCAGCTTGCTTGCGAGCTATCTCATGTTCGAGGCGCCGTATACCCGCGAACTCATCGCACAAGGCTATGCCGACGGCATCACTCAGCGCCGCGCCATCGTCGACTTCCTACGCTGATTTCGGGTGATCGCGTTTCGGGTGATCGCATCCGGCGGGCCGCGATATCCGCTTCAGCTCGGGACGCGCTTGCGACGAAGCGCAGCTATCGCCCGATCAAGACCGTCTAGGGTGAGCGGAAACATCCGTCGATCGACGAGCTCCTGCGTCAACCGAATCGAGGGTGTCCAGTCCCAACGTTCTTCGGGCTCGGGATTGAGCCACACCAACTGCGGGAAATGCGCCGTCATCCGCTGCATCCAAACGCTTCCCGCTTCCTCGTTGAAGTGCTCGACGCTACCACCCGGCTGTACGATCTCGTACGGACTCATCGCCGCATCGCCGACGAAGATCACACGGTAGTCACCGTTGAAGGTGCGTAACAACTCGAAGGTCTTGATCCGCTCCGCCTGACGACGGCGATTGTCTTTCCAGACGGTCTCATAAATGAAATTGTGAAAGTAGAAATACTCGAGCTGACGAAACTCGGCACGCGCGGCGGAGAACAACTCCTCGCAGATCCGTACGTGATCCTCCATTGAGCCGCCCACATCGAGCAGCAACAATACTTTGACGGCATTCCGTCGCTCAGGCCGCAGCTTGAGGTCGAGCCAACCCGCGTTTCGTGCGGTCGCCTCGATCGTACCGTCGAGGTCGAGTTCGTCGTCGGCGCCCTGTCGAGCGAATTTTCGCAAGCGACGCAACGCCATCTTCAAGTTACGCGTACCCAGTTCTCGTCGATCGTCGAAATTGCGGTACTCCCGTGATTCCCACACTTTGACGGCTCGACGTTGTCGCGCACCCGCATCGCCGATGCGTATTCCCTCAGGGTTGAAACCCCCGGATCCGAAGGGCGACGTTCCTCCGGTGCCGATCCATTTGTTACCGCCCTCGTGCCTCGACTTCTGCTCCTTCAGGCGCTCGCGTAGCGTCTCGAGCAGCTTGTCCCAACTGCCGAGCGCCTCGACCTTCGCGCGCTCCTCGTCCGAAAACAGGCGTTGTGCCATAGCCTGCAACCACTCGGCCGGTACCTCGGCGAGCAGACGCTCGAAGATTCGCTCTGCACCGGCGAAATGTTCGGCAAAGACACGATCGAATCGATCGAAGTGACGCTCGTCTTTGACGAGGGACAGTCGAGCGAGCCAGTAAAACTCTTCAGCAGAGCACGAGGCCACACGAGCCTCGAGCGCCTGCAATAACGAGAGTAATTCCGTGATCGACGCCGGGATACCGGCTGCGCGTACTTCGAGAAAAAATCGAACGAGCACGCGCGCGATCCGCTCAGCGCACGCGTCGGTTCAAGAACACCAATTGCTCGAACAAGTGCACGTCCTGCTCGTTCTTGAGCAAGGCGCCGTAGAGCGGCGGAATGGCTTTCTTCGGATCTTCGCTGCGCAAGGCCTCGGGCGGAATATCTTCGGCGAGCAGCAATTTGATCCAATCGAGCAGCTCGGAGGTGGACGGCTTTTTCTTGAGCCCCGGCGTCTCGCGCACCCGGTAGAAGGCTCCGAGCGCTTCGGCGAGCAGTTCACGCTTGAGGCTCGGGTAATGCACATCGACGATCCGGGTCATCGTCTCCTCGTCGGGGAAGCGGATGTAGTGGAAAAAGCAGCGCCGCAGGAAGGCGTCGGGCAGCTCTTTTTCGTTGTTGCTCGTGATGATGATGATCGGCCGGTGTCGCGCGCGCACGAGTTCGCGAGTTTCGTAAACATAAAATTCCATCCGATCGAGCTCGCGAAGCAAGTCGTTCGGGAATTCGATGTCTGCTTTGTCGATCTCGTCGATCAATAGTACGGGCTGAACCTCCGACTCAAATGCCTCCCAGAGCTTCCCGCGAACGATGTAATTGCGGATGTCCGCGACGCGTGCCTCACCGAGCTGCGAGTCGCGAAGTCGCGATACGGCGTCGTACTCGTAAAGCCCTTGCTGCGCTTTGCTGGTCGACTTCACATGCCACTCGAAGAGCGGACGCCCGAGGGCCTCGGCGACTTCGATGGCGAGCTGCGTCTTGCCCGTTCCCGGCTCGCCCTTGATGAGCAGAGGACGACTGAGCGTGACCGCTGCGTTTACGGCCATCCGTAAATCGTCGGTCGCGATGTAACGATCGGTTCCGGAAAATCTTTGATCGGTCATTTCGAGATCCTCGTCGACGCAGCCGCCGGCGTGCCCGCTCGCAGCGTCAGCGTGTGAACGGTCGGTCCCGGCAGCAGTGGACGCATGCGTCCGCTGACCCAGTCCTCGTATCCGGCACGATAGAACGGCGATAGCGGATGCCCGCTCGCACCGCCGGGTAACTGCATGTACCCCTCAGCCTCACGCCCCGGCGAAACGGCAAAGCGCTCCGAAGCGCCGAACGTAGGACCCGTGACACGAGGCGAATTCATGTCGCCGGCGAGCGCCCTCGCAGGCATATCGAGATAGCGGCCGAGCGGGCCCAAAGACGGCGACAGGGGATGCCGAATCTTAGCCGTATTTCGCAAGCCCCAGGTGCAGCCGGCGAGCGAACCGCAGGATTGCTCGGCCGCATCGATCACAGCATCGGCTTGGCGAAGCAACAATTCACGCCAATCTTTGAAGTCCGCGCTCAAGAGATGCGGCGGTTGCTCGGTGACGAGTCGCCACAACGATCCTTCGAAGAGCGGGAAGGCCTGTGAGTCCTGCCCCACACCGAGCGCTCCGGTGATCATCGTCCAGACTGCGGACCGAGTGCGCTCGCGGAAATCTCGAGCGAGGCGGTAACTGACCGAGTCGATCGTCGCATGACCCTTGAAGTCCGCAGCCAGTCGGCGCAACTCCGCCCGTTTGGGTTGGTTGCGTACGGCATCCTCATCCAACGTCGCGAGCAGCAGCCGCTGCCAGCGATCGATCAGCAACGCGCGATCGTCGAGCTGGATGGACAACATGTCAGCAGGCGTTGCGGGACGCTCGAGCGCGAGCAGGCGATCGCGAATCTGTCGCTGACGCACACCCTTGTCGTAGTGCATGCCGCCATCCGCTTCGTCATTGCCGAGTAAGTCTTCGAACGGTCCCTCGACGTGGCGCGCATTCGCGCTCCACAGACGACCGATCTCGGGATCGAGTATGACCGGCGTCTCCCCCGCGATACGCCAAACGACGGGTCGTGGCGTCTCCGGACCGAGATCGCCTTGGGGAATGCGCCCGATGATGGTCCAAGCGATGCGGCCGGCACGATCGCCTACGGTGAAATTTTGATGCGGGATGCCGACCCGAGGCGCCAGCGCCAAGGCCGCCGGGACGTCGCGGACTTGTTGCAGCTCGAGCGATGCGAGCGTCGTCGCACCGCGCTCGGTGACGAGCCAACGAGCGAGCCAACAGGTATGCGCTGCGCCGCTCGCACCTTCATCCGGCGCATCCACTCGCATGACGACGCCGAGCGGCGACTCGCGGACCTCAAGTACGCGTGAATCACCCCGCGACACCTCGATCGTCTCGCGGCGAACGAAAAACCGTCGTTCACCTTCGGCGGTGAAATACACATTTCGCGCCGGGTCACAGGCCACGGGCCTGACGTCACCCCAGTCGCCGTAGCTGTTCGTGAACGACCACGCGACCTCTCCGTTGCTGCCGGCGACGATCGCAGGCAGACCGGGCAACGTGACCCCGTTAAGTTCGCGCGCGTTACCGTTCGCATCGCGCGTCATTCGCAGACGCGAGCGATACCAGGTGGTCGGGACTCGCAAGCCAAGATGCATATCGCCCGCGATCAGC
>JBMTZJ010000039.1:0-11340 GCA_049455515.1 Steroidobacteraceae bacterium | reverse complement strand
GCAGCGGCCGCTGGCAGGCGATCAATATCTGGGGCTCTCGCGACGCCTCCAGCGCTGGATCATGATCCAGCCGCCGATCATGCCG
Source organism: Steroidobacteraceae bacterium (assembly GCA_049455515.1). Classification (GTDB taxonomy): domain Bacteria; phylum Pseudomonadota; class Gammaproteobacteria; order Steroidobacterales; family Steroidobacteraceae; genus UBA964. Next base: position 11,255 of record JBMTZJ010000039.1, on the reverse strand, counting down.
CCGAGATGCGCGAAGTGGGCGATTCCGGCAGTGGTGCCGGTCACACCGAGGTAAAGCTCAAGCCCTGCAAACAGCACCGCGAACAACCATGCGGGCATCGGGATGGGCGGGATGAGCGGGACGATTTTTCGATTCGGAAACATCATCGCAAAGCCGAGTAACAAGCCGTAGATGCCTCCGGATGCGCCCACAGTGGGCGCGATCTCCCCGATCGATGACGTCACGGCGAGCTGCGTCAACCCCGCGGCGAGTACGCTCGCGAAATAAAAGGTCAGCAGTCGACGCGTTCCCCAATATTGCTCGAGCTCGTTACCGAACGTGACGAGTCCGATCATGTTGAAGGCGATGTGAGCGAATCCGCCGTGCAGAAACGCATAGGTCACGAGTTGCCAAGGCTGAAAATTATGGGCGAGTGGCCATAGCGCAAATTGGTCGATCAGCGACGGCAACCACCACTGCAGTCCGAAAACCGCAACATTGACGATCAACAGAAGTCGGATCGCAGGCGAAAGCTGCATCATCAGTGATTATCCAGCCACTCGAAGAGTCGATTGCAAAAGCGTATTTTCTGCGATTTTCCGGCGACCACATGTGCGAGATCATCCCAAGTCTCGCCAATGGCGCCCGGAATGGCTTTCTCGATGGGAATGGTGGTGCGAGGGCTCGTCACGATATCGAGCGCTGCATGAATCACGAGCGTCGGGCACTTGACCTGATGCAGACGGCTCCTCGATTCGAAGCTCAAGCACGCCTCGACGAGTCTTGCGTGTGCGGTATATCGCCCATTGAGCTCTTTCCAGCCGCCTTGAGGACCGAGCAGTTTGTCGTGATTTTCGATGTAGTACTCGGGCGTAAATGACATCAGCGTGACGAGCTTTTGAAAGGCCGCGAAGCCCGCATCACGATGGATGTCGCGAAACATTTCGAGTTGGCCTCGTAAAAACAAGTCGACCTCGCACCAGGCGCCCGTGTTCAACATGCTTCGGGCCAGGTCGGGTCGGCGGATGGCGATTTCCTGTGCGACGCAGGCGCCCATGCCGACGAGACCCACGAGGTGTACGTTTTTGAGACCTAAATGATCGAGAAGGCCGATGGCGTCTTCGGCGTGGAGGGCCATCGTCGAGGGTACCGAGAGATCGTCGGTCGAATCGCAGATTCCCCGGTAATCGAAAATGATCACCTGATACCGATCGGTGAGTCCGCGCGCCAAGTGGTGGTGATTTTCGTGACAGAACGTACCCCAACCCCCCATACAGAGAATGGGCTCGCCTTGTCCGAGCACCTCGTAATACATGTCGTGGTGATTGATATGCGCGATCGGCATGGAGTCTTTTCCTTGAGTTCTCTGGGTTGATTTACGCGGGCACGGACATGCCGCGTTGCACGGCGGGTCGGGCGCGAAGCGTGGAGGCCCAGCGCGCGATGTGAGGGTGCCCGTCGAGGTTTCCGGGATAGCGTTTCATCGAGATCGCGGCAACCGGGTAAGCGAGAATGTCGGCGATCGAGTATTCGGCGCCTGCCAAAAATTCCGTGTCAGCGAGTTGGTCGTCCATCACCTGGATCAGGCGCTGGCACAGGCGATCGTAAAACGCGATCGCCCACGGCAGTTTTTCCTTCGCGACGATATTGAAGACGAACTGACCACTGTACGCCGGTGAGACATCGCTCGAAATAATTCCGATCCACTCGATGACCTTGGCGCGTTCGCGACCCCCCGTCGGCATGAGCTGACCTGTTTTTTCTGCCAGATACTGCAGGATTGCTGCCGAACCGTAGACGGGGAGGGGTTCGCCATCGACGTCGTGATCGACGATGATCGGTAGCCGACCGACGCGACTCAAGGCGAGAAGTTCAGGCTTCAAGTTTTCGCCTTTGAGCAAATCGTAAGAGGCCACGCGATACGGCAGGCCGACTTCCTCGAGCATGATCGAAGCCTTGTAGCCATTGGCGGTCGGTACGGTGTGCAAGTCGATCATGGCAGGCTCGGCGATTAGGGTAGACCGAAACGACGCATCTTAATCGGATCGATCGGAATGATGGTCGATTTCAGTTCAGTGAAAAACTCGAGGCTGGCTTGTGGGCCGTCTCGTCCGATACCGGATTCTTTGTAGCCGCCGAAGGGTGCGCGCAGCTCACGCATCATCGGCGTATTCACCCAGACCGTTCCGGCACGAATATCTCGCGAGCACCGCATGACGGTGTGAAGATCCTCCGACCACACGTAATTGACGAGGCCGAACTTCGACTCGTTGGCGATGCGGATGGCTTCATCGAGCGTGTCAAAAATCAGAAAAGTCGCAAACGGTCCAAAGATTTCTTCCTGGCAAACTCGGTTCGCGTTAGAAGTGGCTAAGACCGCGGTCGGTTCCATGAACCAGCCTTTACTGAACTCGACAGCACGTCGACCTCCGCTGAGCAGGGTGGCTCCGTCGGCCTGCGCAACGTCAACATAGGAGAGTACGCGGTCGAGGTGGGCGCGAAAGGCGAGAGGCCCGACCTCGGTGGATTCGAGCATGGGATCGCCCAGCCGGATGTTTCGGCTCCGCGCAACGAAGCGCTCGATGAAGGCATCGGCGATTCCGCGTTGAACCAAAATTCTCGATCCGGCGAGACACTGTTGACCGTTGTTTGCGTAGATGCCGGCGAGTGCCCCGTCGAGCGCCCGCTCCACATCCGAGGTATCAAAAATGATATTCGCCGACTTTCCGCCGAGTTCGAGCGCGACGGGTTTCAGGTTTCGTCCGGCGATCTCCGCGATGGCACGGCCCGTCGCGGTGCCGCCGGTAAAGCCCACCATATCGATGTCGGGGTGCGAGATCAGGGCGTTGCCGGTGACCGAGCCACGTCCGTTGACCAGGTTCACGACGCCCTCGGGTAAGCCGGCCTCGTGAAAAATCTCGACCATGCGGCGAATCGAAAGCGGCGTGAACTCTGAGGGTTTCAACACGCAGGTGTTTCCCCATGCGATGCAGGTTGCCACGCGCATCGAGGAGAGCGCGAGCGGGGCGTTCCACGGGGAAATGCACGCCGCGACTCCCTTGGGCTCGCGCGTGACGTAGGTCAGATAGCCGGCGGTTTGTGTGTAGGTTTCGCCGTGGACGTTGCTCGCCACCTCGGCAAAGAATTCAAAATTTCGCGCCATGCGATCGACGTGCCCGCGCACGCTTTGTAGGGGCAGACCGCTATTGAGGCATTCGAGGTAAGCGAGTTCCTCCGCGTTTTTTCGCAAGTGATCTCGAATCGAATAAAGAATGTCCTTGCGCGCATTGATGTCTAAGCGCGGCCACGGGCCGGAGTCAAACGCGCGTCTTGCGGAGCGGACTGCTGCGCCTACCTCCTCGGCATCGGCCTCACGGAGTTGGCTGATGACTTCCTCCGAGGTGGGATTCACGATCTCGAGGTCGTATCCTTTGGGCTTGAGCGCGACGGAGTGACCGTCGATGAGGCTGGTCACATGCGGGGCGATCGGGAACTGACGGGTAATCGATAACGTCATGCGGGGCGCACCGTGGTAAGGCGTGTCATCATAGTCACGGCGGCATGGTAACCGCAGCATGCGAGGCTCGATAAGGGTTTCGGTTGACCTGTCCGTAGCAGGGGGCTGAGCGTTTATGGCAACGATGGGTTCTCCCGTAGCGTTGATTACCGGCGCAGCCGGCGGCTTGGGCCGGGCTGCGGTCGCCAAGTTACGTGAGCGGGGTATGCGGGTCGTCGCCACCGATCTCGCGCTCGCTGAAATCCCCTGCGGTGCGCCGCTGACGGTGGCGAGTCTCGATGTGACCGATGAGGCGGCGATCAGCGCCGTACTCGAGAGAGTGCTCACAGAATTTGGGCGTCTCGATCATGTGATTCATCTGGCGGGTGCCGCGGGGCGCGGGCCGGTGGACGAAGTCAGTGTGCTCGAGTGGAACCGTCTGCTCGAAATCAATTTGACGTCGGCCTTCATGCTCGCGAAGGCGGTTCATCAAGCGCTGAGAGAGACTCGAGGCTCACTGACACTCGCCGCGTCGTCCAATGGCCTCAACGGCGGTAGTGCGCTCTCGGGCCCCGCCTACGCGGTCGCGAAGGCCGGCTTGATCAACCTCGCTCGATATCTCGCGAAGGAGTGGGCGAGTGAGGGTATTCGCGTCAACTGCCTTGCGCCGGGGCCCATCGACACCGCGATGGTGACGGGTCGATTTTCCGCGGATGTCATCACATCGCTTCGTGAGTCCGTCCCTCTGGGTCAGTTGGGGCAACCCGAGCAGGTGGCCCATGCCATCGATTATCTGACGAGTCCCTCCGCGCGTTTCGTGACCGGTACGGTGATGAACATCTCGGGTGGGGTCGTACTCGACTGACTCGTGTCGGCCGTAGCGTAGACGCTCGAGCGCGCAGTCGCCCTGCAAAGTCTTGGGGTTCCGCATAATTCAGCGGCTCTTTCGTCACAGGTGCCCCATGGCTGAGACCCGGAAAAAATACGACCTCTTGATCAAGAACGTCCGTGTGGTTCGTCCGCGCAAAAATACAGTGGACGACTGCGATATCGCGATCCGAGGCGGCAAGATCAAGAAGGTGGCCGGCGGCATCGAGGCGTCCGAGGCGAGGGAGGTCGTGGACGGGCGCGGCCGTCTGGCTTTCCCTGGCCTCGTCGATCCGCACATGCATACGGGCATCTACGGCCCGCTCGCGCAAGATGCGCGAAGCGAGAGTTTGGCGGCGGCACAGGGCGGCGTGACCTCGAGTCTCAACTACATCCGCACCGGCGGTTATTACATGGATCGCGGCGGACCCTACGCCGAGGTGTATCCGGACATCCTCGCGGCCTCGAAGGACAACTTCTACGTCGACTATGCCTATCACCTAGCGCCGCTCGATCGCACGCATATCGGTGAGATCGACATGCTGATCAGCAAGTACGGCGTGACGTCTTTCAAAATTTTCATGTTCTACGGCGGTTACGGACTGCACGGCGCGTCCACTTCGCAACGTGAGTTTTTGAAAATCGGCGAGAACGAAAAATACGATATCGCGCATTTCGAGTTCGTGATGCGCGGCGTGCATCGCGCCATGCTGCGTAATCCCTCGATCAAAGATTCGATCTCGCTCGGGTTGCATTGCGAGCTTGCCGATATCCTTAGTGCCTACACAAAAATGGTCGAGGGGGGTGCCAAAGTCACGGATCTCGATACCTACCTCACCGGGGAAACGCACGATCCGGAGTGTATCGACTGTGCGCCGTTGACGGGGCTGCGTGCATACAGTGCGGCAAGGCCGCCACACTCCGAAGGTCTGGCGATCAGTATCGCGTCCTATCTTGCGCACGAGACGAACTGCCTCAACATCAACCTTCTCCACCTGACGTCCAGGAAGGCCGTCGAGGCGGCGCTGAAAATGGCGAAGGCCTTTCCGCACGTGAATTTCCGTCGCGAAGTGACAATCGCTCATTTGTGCCTCGATTACGACTCGAAAATCGGCAATCTCGCCAAGGTCAACCCGCCGATCCGGTCGCGAGCCGATGTGGAGTTTTTGTGGGAGGCACTGCTCGACGGCAAACTCGACTGGGTGTGCTCCGATCACGCGTGTTGCAAGTTTGAAATGAAGTTGGGCAAAGAAGACAAGCAAAATATCTTCCTCGCCAAGTCCGGGTTCGGTGGCACGGAGTTCATGCTCTCGGCACTGATGACAGAGGGTAAACGCCGAGGGATGTCTCTCAACAAGATGGCAGAGCTCACCTCCTGGAATGCGGCGCGCCGTTTCGGACTGAAGAGCAAGGGTGATCTGGCACCCGGCTTCGATGCTGACGTCGTACTGGTCGATCCGAACAAGAGCTTCGTGGCGACCGGTGACGGCTCGGAGTCCCAACAGGGATACTCGGTGTTCGAGGGAATGGAGATGGGTGCGTCGGTCACCAGCACATTCCTGCGTGGCAAGCTGATCTACGACAACGGGCAGGCCGTCGGTCAGCCGGGCGGTCAGTATTTACACCGGCCTTACCGATGATTTTTGGGGCGTCCGATGGGCTACACTCGCGCCTTAGTCCACATCAAGGAGTGAGTCGATGACCATCAAGGCCGGAGACAAAATGCCCGCGGGCGCTTTCAAATATCTGAGCGCCGAGGGCCCCAAAGAAATTTCCACGGACGCACTTTTCGGTGGAAAGACCGTCGTGCTCTTCTCGGTGCCCGGCGCGTTCACGCCGACTTGCGACGCTCGTCATCTACCGGGGTTCGTGCAACATGCCGATGCTTTCAAGGCCAAGGGTGTCGACACCATCGCCTGCATGGCCGTCAACGATATGTTCGTCATGAATGCCTGGGGCAAGTCGAGCAATGTCGATGACAAGGTGATGATGCTCGCCGATGGAAATGGCGACTACTCGCGTTCTCTCGGGCTCGAGCTCGATGCGCGTGGGTTTGGTCTCGGCATGCGCGGTCAGCGTTTTGCGATCATCGTCAAAAACGGTGTCGCGACTCACGTCAATATCGAAGCCCCGGGCAAGTTCGAAGTGTCCGCGGCCGAAGCGGTGCTCGGGCAGCTGTAAGGCCGTCGAGCGCGCGGCATGAGCGGCGGTAATCGTCGGATCACGTTTTTACGCAGTCCTCGGGGGCTTCCGGTCCCCGAGGACTTCGGCTCCGACGAGATCGACATTCCGCGGCCGAGTGCGGGGCAATTTCTGTCCCGAACGATCTATCTCTCACTCGATCCGTACTACCGCAATGTGATGAAAAACAGCCAGATCTACGCAGATCGGCTGGCGCCGGGTGACGTGATGGTCGGCGAGACGGTGGCCGAGATCGTTGAATCGAAGCATCCGGATTTCAAGGTCGGTGACGTCGTCGCGGTTCGCAATGGTTGGCAGCAATACGCGATCAGCAACGGAGAGGGTGTCCGAAGACTCGATCCCGGTATCGCACCGTTCTCGACGGCGCTCGGCGTACTCGGCATGCCGGGACTCACCGGCTATGCCGGCACCGTTTTTCTCGCGCAACCGTTACCAGGGCAAACCTTCGTAGTGTCGGCCTGCACCGGACCTGTCGGAAGCACGGCGGGCCAGGTGGCACGACACATGGGTGCCCGCGTCGTCGGTATCGCCGGCTCCAAAGAAAAGTGTGACTACGCTGTGAAAGAACTCGGTTTCGAGGCCTGTGTCGACTACCGAGTGGGCGATCTTCGTGGACAGCTCAAAGCGGCGTGTCCCAATGGAATCGATGCGTACTTCGATAACGTCGGCGGATCCACGCTCGAGGCGGTCACGCTCAACCTCGCGATGGGCGCCCGTATCGTGCTTTGCGGCATGATCGAGGCGTACAGCATGGAGACCCCGCCACCCGGCCCGTGGCTCGGGCCGATAGTGGGTGCGCGCGCCACCATGAAGGGTCTCGTGGTGTACGACCACTTATCGCGGATGCCCGAAATGACTCGAGTGATCGGCGGATGGATCCGTCAGGGCTCGTTTCGCTGGAAAGAGGACATCACGGAAGGTCTCGACCAGGCGCCCGCGGCGTTTTGCCGGCTGATGCGCGGCGAGAACTTCGGGAAAGCGCTGGTGCGCGTGGGTTCGCTACCCACCCGCTGAGATCGGAAGCTTATTGACCGGCGACGAGTTTTTCGAAGGCCGGGACCACCTCGAACAAGTCACCGACAAGGCCGTAATCGGCGACCTCAAAAATCGGTGCTTCCGCATCTTTGTTGATCGCGACAATCGTTCGCGCGTCTTTGATGCCCGTCAGATGCTGAATGGCACCGGAGATTCCGAAGGCGATGTACAGCTCGGGCGCGATGATCTTGCCCGTCTGGCCCACCTGCATGTCGTTGGGTGCATAACCGGCATCCACCGCGGCGCGCGAGGCGCCGACCGCAGCACCCATCCGATCAGCGAGTTGATAGAGAATTTTGAAATTGTCGGCGCTTCCCAGCGCGCGCCCACCTGATACCACTTTTTTGGCGGTTTGGAGATCTGGCCGATCGCTGCGGGCTGCGCTGACCGAGACGAATCGCGTATGCGCGGGGATCGCCGCCGTGGGGCTGGCGCTCGAGATCTTTGCCGCGGTCGCGGCCGCCGGCGCTGCATCGAAAGAGGCGGTTCTGACCGTCGCGACGAGAGTCGTGCCGGCCGCCACTTCGACCGTGATGATGGCGTTGCCGGCATAGATCGGTCGACGGAATCGGGTCGCACTTTCGACAGCCATGACATCGGAGGCTTGCGGCGCATCGAGTAGCGCAGCGACGCGCGGCATCAGATCTTTGCCGAACGTGGTCGAGGGACCAAAGACATGGGTATAGCCCCGAGCAAGCTCTGCCATTTGCGGAGCGATACAGGCGGCGAGCGGATGTTCATGCGCCGCATTCGCGACGGTGATGACTTCAGAAACGCCGGCAATTTGCGCGGCCGCGTTGGCGATCGTAACCGGATCTGCTGCGAAAACCACGACGTGAATCTCGGCGCCCTGAATCTGGCTGGCGCACTGCACGCACTTGGCTGTCGCGGGGTTGAGTTTGCCGCTCTGGTGTTCGGCAACGATCAAAATTTTGCTCATGACGATCTCGTTGGTGATGGGGCGTTGCGGGTCGACTCAGACGAGCCCTTTACCGCGCAGCGCAGCAAACAGTTCGCCGACATCCTTGACCATCACGCCTTTACTGCGCTGAGACGGCGGATCGAACTTCACGGCTTTGAGCCGTTCGGAGGGCGACACGCCGAGCGTCGCGGGGTCGATGGTGTCGAGCGGCTTTTTCTTCGCCTTCATGATGTCGGGCAACTTGACGTATCTCGGCTCGTTGAGCCGCAGATCGGTGGTGATGACGGCGGGCAGATCGACCTCGAGCACTTCGAGACCCGCATCGACTTCGCGCGTGACTTGCGCCGTCTCGCCGTGGATCTCGACCTTCGAGGCGAACGTCGCCTGAGGTCTGCCCCAAAGCGCTGCGAGCATTTGTCCGGTTTGATTGCAGTCGTCGTCGATGGCTTGCTTGCCGAGGATCGCGAGCATCGGTTGCTCGCGCTCGATGATTTTGAGCATGAGCTTCGCTGCTGAGCCCGGATCGATGGCGGTATCCGTCTGGATGTGGACCGCGCGATCGGCGCCCATGGCGAGAGCGGTACGCAGTTGCTGCTGGCAGTCGACCGGCCCGATCGATACGGCGACGATTTCCTCTGCCAGCCCTCTTTCTTTGATCCGCAGTGCTTCCTCGAGCGCGATCTCGTCAAACGGGTTGACGCTCATCTTGACGCCGTCGGTGATCACACCCGTCCCATCCGGCTTGACCCGGATTCGGACGTTGTAATCCACCACTCGCTTGATCGATACCAGAATGCGTTTCATGAACAGGCAGGCTCCTCGACACGGGGGTAGGCCCGAAGGCCCGGGCGCGATTCTACAGGCCCAAAGCCCCCGGGTTAAGGCGTCGCTGCGGATCGACGAGCTGCTTGAGACTGCGGATAAGTTCAGCCGTCTGCGGGTCGCGTCCGCGCATGTACGGATAGAACTTTCCGATCTGTAGGTGGATCGCGCCGTGACGCTGGAAGATGTCGGCGATACCGTGCTTCATTTTGTCGACGAGGGCTCGGCCTTCCGGGTTTTCCGCAAATTGGGGCAGGGTGTCCTTGTAGCCCGCGGGCATCAGACGTTCTTGCGCGATGTTGTAGCCATCCTCCCAATAGAACACGGGCTCGTACAGGAAGGCGTTGGTCGCAACGGTCATGAACATGGCGCCGTAGCGGATGCGCAGTCGCTTCATTTCGGTCTCGTGCGCTTCGTAGTACTTCGAGATCTCCGCTCGGAATGCTTCCACGCGCGAGAACGGGAGAATGCCGTGTATCGGCACCCAGCGTTCACCGCGAGGACTACGAACGTTATAAAGCGGCATGAAAGGCATGGCATTGGCCACCGTCGGAACGGTCGCGGGTACCTCAGCCCCATGGGGTTGTAGCGCCGCCCTTAACTTCGCGACAGCCGCCCGGCACGCCGCATCGTCGACACCGTCGACGATCCAATGCCCAGAGAAGACCGCACCTTTGAGGAATCCACGTCCCGCGAACGCCATCTTCGTCAACTGAACGAGGCCATCCATCGGTCCGCGCGAGGTTTTCCAGACGGCGAGCGCAGACTGTATCGCGGTCGCCGCATCGGCCTTGCCGAGTTGGCCTTGCTGCAGGGCGGGGTCCAGGCCGAAGTTCGTGAGATTCAGGCCGAGTTTTGCCGCGGCCTCCATACCGGAGGCGAGGCTCGAGAAATCTTTGAAGCCGAACGACAGTCCCATCACGTGCGCATGACGCTTCATGAGCCGCAAAGCCACCGCTGTCTTGATGCCGAGTGCGCCGCAGTCACCCATGAATAGGCCAGTGAGATCGGGGCCGTACGATCGGAAGAACGGCGCCGAGTTGGCTGCGCCCCAAGAGCCCGTGCGCACGATTTGGCCGGTGCCGAGTACGACCTCGACGCCGAGGGTGGTTTCACCCGATACGCCGAAGACGCCCGTACCCCAGGTGACACTGCCTTGAGAGAGTGATCCGCCCACGGTGGCGGCGAGACCCGAGAAAGGTCCGAAGAACGGCGTACGCAAGCCCTTCGCGGACAGCGCTTCGTTCAGGCTGGCCCAAGTGACGCCCACTTGAACGACCACGTACATATCGCGCTCGTTGATCTCGAGGATCTGATTCATGCGCGAAGTATCGATGCTGATCGAGCCAACTTCGGTCGGGGTATATCCGTCCGTGTACGACGCGCCGCCTCCGCGCGGGACGACTGCGACACCTGCAGCGACGGCGAGTTGCACGACTTGGGCCACATCGGCAGCGTTCGTCGGACGAACGACCGCCGCTGGCAGGGCGCCGGTCTTATAGATATCCGTCGAATAGAAGCTCCGTTCAACGGCATCCGTCAGTACGTGTTCGCGACCGAGTAACGACTCGAGCCGAGTGATCAGCGTGAGCGTTTTGTCTTGCAGTTCAGCGTTCATGGGCGACGGGTCCTCTCAGCGGCCGCCCGATGCGAGGCGCGGCGATTGGTGGTGCGGAGGGTTGTGCTGTTGCTCCGAGAAGGTTTGTCGAATTTTTTGAGCCGTGTCCCGTAACTTCGGCAGAAAACGCTCGACGGCGAGCTTGAGTGGCACGGCGGTGCCACTGAAGCGGATCGTCACGGCCGCTAGAACACGGTCCTCGACCATGATGGGCACGGCCATGCTGATTTCGTCCGAGACTCGACGTGCACGGACCGCCGAGGCATAGCCCTGCATGCGCGCGTCGTTGAGGATCTTCATGAGCTCCGTCCGAT
>JBMTZJ010000038.1:0-11633 GCA_049455515.1 Steroidobacteraceae bacterium | reverse complement strand
ATCGGTGCGGTGTATGTCGATACCGAGGGACAAGAGCTCGGCCGATTTTTCATTCGTATTAATCCGGCTCATCCCGAGCGCGCTCAGGCAGGAGCCAAGGCGGTCAATGGTTATAGCGAGGAGCGATGGCGCTCGCTCGGGGCCGTCAGCCCGACCGAAGCCCTTCGCGCGTTCGAAGAATTTCATCGCCGAACGGCTGCGAACCGCACCATGGTTTTCACAGCCTTCAACGTGGGGTTCGATCAGGCCTTCGTCTCGAGATGGTTGCGTCGCGAAGGGAGATCGTTTCGCGACTGGTATTTTTATCAGGTGCTCGATCTGCCCTCGATGGCCTGGGGGCAGGGTATTCGCGAGTTGTCCGGATCGAAGATCGCCGAAGCGCTCGGCGTCCCCGATGAAACCCGTGATCCGCTCAAGCACACCGGAGAGACGGGCGCCGAGTTCAATCTTGCGATCTATCGGGAGCTTTTGAAAAGGTCGAAGACTGAAGCGCGTTAACCGGCCGTCACGTTCTTCGCAAAAACTCCGGAACGTCGATGCTCGGTGTGACCACATCGAGTGCGGGATCCGTCTTGACCGATTTTGTTTCCTTGGCCGGCGACGGTCTCGATACGGTCGAGGACGGTAGCTGCTTCCAGATTGTTTCGACGATCCAGAAATCCTCTGCATCTGCGATTCTTCGAATGGGTAAGAACCCGCATGAGAGTTGAGTGCCTGCTGTATCACGAACCAGCAAAGACGACGCCTTCCCCGATCGAAGTTCTCGCCGTGCGCGTTCAATCTTTTCCGCGTCGGCACTGAACTGCTTGAGCGTCTCCCAAAGATTCATGTCTTTGGCATCGCGCGGCTCGGAAATACCGCCAAACCGGAGCTCAGGCGTATCGAATACCGCATGGGTACCGAGCAGCTCGCCCCAGGCTGTTTGCGCACTCGAGACGCGACCGTCCCGATTACAAATCAGCCAGGTTCGGTTTTCAGCGCGAGGGATTCCGGACCAGACCGATTCGATGACCGTATCCGAAAAGTCGACAGGCTTGATGAGAAACACCCACTGTGACGATGAGGAGTCGGACTCGAGTCCGGTCCCGGATATTTCCACCGCAATGGCCTCCGGCGGATTTCCCGTCAGCAGTATCATGTGACGCGCTGCAGCAAATGAGAGCTGGTTGATCCCCTGCAGACCCAGCATCCAGTCGGAGAGCTTTCGGGTCTTCTCGTCGTGCGTTGCTTGGCCGAATAATCGTTTCGCCTGACCGTTGAAGTACAGCACCTCTAGCGAAGGGTTAGTGACGACGCAGGCGATGGGAACGGCATGCATTGCGGACGCGATCTCTGCATTTTTTTGCGCTAGCCTTTGGGCCTGCTCGCGGATTACGCCAGACTCGGACTCAAGGCGTTCTCGGATCTCCTCGAATCGCAAGGCGTAGTAGGACACGGCTTTGATGATGCCGCAGACACTTAAGACCGCCAGCACCACTTCGTTGAAGGTGTTGTGCTCCCATAAGCGGGTCGGATTCTCGACCAACGCTTGCGGTATACGCAAAAAGATGAAGGCCGTTTGGATACCGAAGATGATGATGAGATGAACGACGAACGGTGATCGGCTACGTTCGTTGAGTTGTACGGCCTGGCGAGTGGCCCACGCTGCTGCCGCCCCGTTACCGAGTGCAAACAGAACGATTTCAGCACTCTCGGAATCACTGTTGACCGCATATCCGAGGCCGATCAAATAAACCAAAAACCCGCCACCGAGCGTAACGATGTATTCGTTGATCGAGAGTCTGGGGCTATAGAGCGCTTTCAGGGCGAGGCCGAAAAGGACGAAAGACGCTGCGAGCGCCATACTGCTGCTAACGAACGGCCAAGGCCCGACGTTACCACCGCCTAGTGCCCCGAGGATAAGGGCGATACCCGAGACCACGAAACCCAGCATCCAAAGTTTTGCCGAGCGGTCTGGGCGTCTGAACGAAAACCAACCGACGAGCCCGATCGCCAAAAAAGCGAAGCTCGCCACGAACATGATGCCGTTGTCTGGTGTGACCAGCATTTTTCCCTCCGTCGCTCCCCACTATAGCAGGGTCTCGAAGAAGGTCTTAGCGGCTCTAGGGTTTGACGGCATAATCGCGGTCGACCTCCAACAGAATAAACAGGAGCGGACTTGAGCCGAAGTCGGTTGCACGATATCTCGCAGCGTTTACGCCCGGCTTTGCCGGTTTGGCCGGGCGATGTGCCTTTCGAGTGCGCGGTGACCGCCTCGGTGTCGGAGGGCGCCAGTGTGACGCTGCATCGTCTCTCTTTGTCCACCCAGTCCGGGACGCATACCGAGTGCTCCCGACATGTTCGTGACGATGCGGTCTCGCTCGATGCACTCGATCTCTCGGCGTTCGTGGGTGAATGCGAGCTGAGAGATGTCAGCTTTGCCCACGATCGCGTTGGTCTCTCGGATGTGATCGACCGACTCCCGGCGCGTGTCGAGCGCGTTCTGTTACGTACCATGAAAGCGCCCGACTGGAATCTTTGGCCCGCGGGTTTTACAGCCATCGCACCGGACCTGATCGACGCGTTGGCTGCACGTGGGTGCCGACTGATCGGGACCGACGCGCCGTCTATCGATCCGGAAACTTGCAAGGCCTTACGCTCGCATCACGCCGCACATCACGCAGGTATGGCGATTCTCGAAGGCTTGGTGCTCGACGGGATCGCCGAGGGACGATACGAGCTGATCGCGTTGCCGCTGCCGATCGAGGGCATCGAGGCGACGCCGGTGCGTGCGGTACTGAGAGAGCTCTCTAATGAAGGTTGAATCGCGCGAGGACTGTGCGCAGCTCGATGCGAGCGATCCTCTCGCCGCGAAGCGTGCGGAGTTCAAGCTTCCCGCAGATGTCATTTATCTCGACGGTAACTCGCTCGGCACCTTGACGTACGCTGCGAGCCTCAGAGTCCAAGACGTTCTGCAAGCGGAGTGGGGCGTCGATCTCATCAAGAGCTGGAATATCCACGGCTGGATCGACCAACCCGCCACGCTGGGGCGTCGTATCGCTCCGCTGCTCGGCGCGTCATCCGAAGACGTGCTCGTGTGTGATTCCACGTCCGTGAACCTATTTAAGATTGCGGCAGCCTCTGCACGCAGCCGCGGGGCGCGACGTAAGATTGTGACCGAGCGCGGAAACTTTCCGACGGATCCGTACATTCTTGACGGACTTGCAGGGCTTCTTCCCGATATCGAGGTCGTTCAGGTCGAGCGAGATCAGCTTGCGCAAGCGATCGATCAAGACACGTTTCTGGTCGTGCTGACGCATGTGCATTACCAGACGGCCGAAATGTTCGATTTACCGGCGGTGACGCAACTCGCACACGCTGCCGGAGCCCAAATTCTTTGGGATCTTTCCCACTCGGTGGGTGCGGTACCGGTCGATCTCTCGACATCTCGCGCCGATTTCGCAATCGGGTGTACCTACAAGTATTTGAATGGCGGGCCGGGAGCACCGGCCTTCATGTATGTTCGTCGCGATCTTCAGTCGGGCCTGATGCCGGTGATGTCGGGTTGGTTGGGTCACGCGCGCCCGTTCGATTTCACCGACGATTATTCGCCCGCGCCCGGTATGACGCGGCACCGCTGCGGCACGCCTCCCATCCTGGCCTATGCTGCGCTCGACGGCGCGCTCACGGCGTTCGATGGTCTCGATATGCAGGCTGTCCGTAGCAAGTCGATCGCGCTATCAGAGCTTTTCATCGAATTGGTCGAATCCCGTGGGCTCGGGCACGAATTGACGCTCGCCTCGCCGCGAGACGTCGCTCGGCGAGGAAGCCATGTGTCCTTCGCACACGAGCAGGGGTACACCCTGATGCAGCGGCTCATCGCGCGTCACGTGATCGGTGATTTTCGGGCTCCGAATCTCATGCGATTCGGATTTGCCCCGCTTTACTTGCGGTATGTGGATGTATGGGATGCTATCGAGATCTTGAGCGAGGAAGTCCAGCGTTGGCGGGAATCCGGCGGCGTGTCCGCTCCTCGTCTGACTGTAACCTGAGTCTTTGGAGAAAACGATGTCCGTCACGGCAATGGTCATGATCAAAGCACAACCCTCGCGAAGCACGGCTCTCGCCAAAGAAATCGCGGAAGTCAAAGGTGTGAGCGAGGTGTTCTCGGTCGCAGGGCGTTTCGACTTGGTGGCGATCGTCCGCGCGGCCCGAAACGAGGCGCTGGCCGATATCGTGAGCGGCGAGATTCACTCGCTCGCGGGGATCATCGAATCGGAAACGCTCATTGCCTTTCGGGTGTATACCCGAAAAGAGCTGACCGAAGGCACAGCGCTTTTTATGGATGAGTAGCGCGCCGGATCAGGAAAGCCGACGATAGCCAAAGCCCGACGAATAGCCCCGTGAAGGGGATGATGATGCGCATCATGTCGATGGGCGCCAGAAAGGCTGCTGAGAGCTGGACGGCGGCCATGACCATGAGCAGTCTGACCAGAACGGTCGACTTGAATCGCCCGACTATCGCACCCAGAAAACCCAGTGCGGGTATCGCATAGAAGACGAGATTTCGGGGGTCTTCTGAGCCGCCGATGATGCCCACGGCAAGATTGATGAAGATGAGCGCGAACCCGCCGATGCCGGCAAGGACGACCCCGGCGAGAAAATAGCGCTCCGAAGAGGCGCGCGCCGCGAGCTCGACGGTGACGCATAGCAGGACGAGTAGCGCACCGAGAATGGCGAAGTCCTCAGGCCCCCAAGCGATTTCTTTGCTGAACCGCATGGCCACAGCCGGCAGCGCAAGCACGGCTGCCGATAATCCCCACATCACTCTCCGCCATTTTTTTGGCTTAACCATGACTGTTGCCTTAGGTGCAGTGTAGGACGCTTGACCGTTGAAGCGAGGATGCTTGTGTTAGAAGTCTAACATAAAAAAGAAATAGCGTTCCTTTTGATAAAGCCGTGACCGCGATACTGAGGGGGGGTAAAAAAGCCTCGAGTAGGGAAGCCCTATGCTTCTGATGAAGAACCAATGGTTTGCCGGGTTACCGTCGGCCCTTCGGTTTGGTTGGAAAAACAATCTCTCTATGGTGGAGCTCAAGCGCGGCGACTCGATGCTTCCCGACAAGCGCGGCGGTACCGTTTTTTTCCCATCAACTGTGTCGCCAAAATTTCGCGGAAATCCGATGACGGATTCAAAACCTTTCTCCGCTTTTCCGGGCCGAGTTTTTTGATCGGACTGACGGATTTGATGGGTGTCGAGGGTCTCGACTTCGAGGCCGAGGTTTGTGGTGACGGCTACGCCTTTTCTTTGCCGGTGTCGACCGTGCGTGATTGTCTGCCTCCACCAGACAAGTTCAGCGCGTTTCAGCTCAAGGCGCTCAGTCAGATCGCCGAGCGAGCTTTCTTCGATACACGGTGTCTCGGAATGCATACCGGGGTACACCGACTCGCCCGGGTTTTACTCGAAGCCGCGGATGCATTCGGCGAGGGTCGGGCCATCACGATCACGCAGCAAGAGATATCCGAGATACTGATGTTGCGTCGCGAAACAGTAAGTCAGCTGCTGAACGAATGGACGGCTCAGGGTCTGGTGTCGCTGCGACGCGGTTGCGTCACGATCGAAAATAAATCAGAACTCGTGACCCATGCGTGCAGCTGTTATCCGGTGATCAAGCAGTTCGAGCGCGCTGAGTTGGCCGGTTGGCGCGAGATCCCCTGGGTTTTACCCAGCGTCTCTAAATACGCCTAAAATGGCGTCCGGGCGTCACGTGACGCTTTTTTGGAGAACGGGGTCTTTGCATGGCGGTACTGCCTGATTACCGGGTGATTCCCGAGTTGCCGGACTCCGTTTACGTCGCGCCGCTCCACCGTCCTGCCGGGCTCCGTGAGGACTGGCTCGAGCCGGTCCAGCGCCGGTATTCGCAGGACGAGCACCGGATCTGGGACGACCTGTACGCGCGGCAGATGAAGCTGATTCCGGGCCGGGCCTGTAAAGAGTTCATGTTCGGGCTCGATCGTCTCAACCTGCATCGAGGGGGTGTCCCGAACTTCAATGAAATCAGCGAGGAGTTGCGTGGTCTGACCGGATGGTCCGTGGTGCCCGTACCGATGTTGATCCCGGACCACGTGTTCTATTTCCATCTCGCGAATCGGCGATTTCCCGCCGGAAACTTCATTCGATCGCGCGAACAGTTTGATTACATTCAGGAGCCCGACGTGTTTCACGACGTCTTCGGGCACGTTCCGCTGCTGACCGATCCCGTTTTCGCAAGTTACATGGAGGCCTACGGTCGCGCAGGCTGGAAAGCCCTCAAGTACAACCGACTTAAGGCCTTGTCTGCGCTCTATTGGTACACGGTGGAGTTCGGTCTCATTCTCGAAGAAGGGCAGATGCGCATCTATGGCGCCGGTATTTTGTCGGGCCCCACAGAGACCGTGTATTCGCTGGAAAGCCAATCACCGAATCGTATTCATCTCAATGTCGATCGAGTGATGCGAACGGACTACACCATCTCTGATCTGCAGGCGTCTTACTTCGTGATCGAATCGTTCCGTGAGCTATTTCATATGACGGAGCAGCGCGGATTCGAGCCGATCTACGAGGCCTTGGCACCTGGGTTTCAGTACGCAAAAACGGCTGCGCTCGATACCGACCACATCTACCACCGCGGTACACAAGAATACGAATTGCGCGGGGGAAGAGGGTCGGGCGCGTCACCATCCTGCTGAAGCCGGCAACGAGAGCGCGCTACCAGGCGATTCCGTAGTCCTCGCCGTGATTGCCCGAGCCGCCCCAGAGCGTGCCGTTTGCATGATCGATCATGATGGCGTTGATAGGGCCCGCCGTACGCGGCTGAAATTCCAATCGATACCCACGTTCGATGAGTTCGTTTCGTACCCAACGGGGTGTCTCGTCATCGAGCAGCATTCGGCCGGGGCTCGTTTCGTGATTACCGAAAGAGTCACGCAGCTGAAAGCTATTCATGTTCGCCGCTTCGGTCGCCTGTTGCGGCGTCATTCCGAATTCGACCATGTTTAAGAAGAACTGCAGTAGGTTTTGATCTTGGCTGTCGCCGCCTTGTACGGCGAAGGCGAGCCAAGGTTTACCGTCGCGGATGGCGAGGCTCGGTGTCAGCGTGACTCGCGGGCGCTTCCCAGGAGCAACCACGTTGAACGGGTTCTCTTTTTCGTCCAGCACGAACGACTGCATACGTTGCGAGAGACCGATACCGGTGCCGCCCGCAATCACCGCCGGAATCCAGCCGCCACTCGGGGTCACCGACACGAGCCAGCCTTCTGCGTCAGCGGCAACGACCGTCGTCGTGCCACGCCAGAACGCGCTCTCAGGGTCCTCGAGCGGATAGCGACGTTCCATGACGGTGGGCGTCACGCCTCCGGGCGAGTAGGGGCGTTCCTTCTCGCCGGTTTTGGCAGGTTTGCCACCGCGTTCTTCCAGTAGAGATGAGTACGGGTTGACGCCCGACTGGAAGGGATAGGGGTCGCCAGGCCCGATCGTCGGGTCGTTACGCTCGCCGATGAGCGTGGTGCGTTGTGTCGCATATTCTTTGGAGAGCAAGCCGCGTACGGGCTCTTCCGGTGGAAAAGCGGGGTCACCGTAGTAAAAATCGCGATCGGCGAAGGCGAGATTCATAGATTGGTAGAGCGTGTGTAGATATCTCGCCGAGTTATAGCCCATGCCCTTGAGATCAAAGTTTTCCAGGATATTGAGCGCTTGCAGCATCATCGGACCCTGGGTCCAGACGTCGAGCTTATAGACGTCGATACCGCGGTAACTGACCTGACGCGGCTCCTCGATCTTGACCTGCCATCTCGCCAGATCTTCTCGTGTGATCAACCCACCCTGCGCCTGAATGGACGACGCGAGCTCTGTCGCAATGTCGCCCCGATAAAAACGATCGTAGGCGGCCATGATGGCCTGCTTACGCGTTGCCCCGCGGGCAAGGGCGCGTCGTTCCGCTTCGACCAATTTGCGCAGCGTGGCGGCGAGATCCGGTTGTCGGAAGATTTCTCCGGTGCGCGGGCCCTCGCGGCCCTCACGCTCGGTGGCTCGTCCGAGATGGGGGAGCATCACGCGGGCGGTATCGGGCCATTCTTTGAGCTTCGATTTATTGCGCTCGATGAGGCCGGCTGTCTGTGCTTCGATCGGATAACCGTCGGCGAGGTCGATGGCCGGAGCGAGGACCTCCGCGAGCGATAGTTTTCCATATTCCGCGAGCATCACGAGGATTCCTCCCGGTGTGCCGGGCGTCGTCGCGGCAAGCGGCCCGAACTCAGGTGGATACTTGAGTCCCTTCGACTTGAAAAACTCAGGTGTCGCGCCGCTCGGCGCGCCGCCGAGCGCATTGATGGCGATGGCGTTCTTGAGTTTGGGATGCCAGATGAGCGCTTGAGTTTCGCCGCCCCAGTGCAGGACGTCCCACATCGTCGCAGTCGCGGCGATCATGGCGCAGGCGGCATCCACCGCATTGCCGCCCCGTTCGAAGATGCGAGCACCCGCGGTGGCGCCGAGAGGCTTGCCCGTGATCGCCATCCAGCGTTGTCCGTGAAGCGGCGGTTTTTCAGTGCGCTCCTGCGGGATCGCCATGGCGCTTGCGAGGGCGAGAGCGCAGGCCGAGACAAGAACGAGTAGAGACCGATGCGTCATGGCAGGCTCCCGAGTTCAGCAAGATCAATGAATTCAGTATCCCTCGAAGGAGACGAGGGTGTGTACCGGAACATCGAGGGCGCGAATGCGGTCGGCACCCTTGAGCTCGGGCAGATCAATGACGAAACACGCCGCGACGACCTCCGCTCCGAGCGAGCGCAGCAAGGAAATTGCTGCAGTGGCGGATCCGCCCGTGGCAATCAGATCGTCGACGAGTAGTACTTTTTCGCCACGACTGACGGCATCACGGTGGATCTCCATCTCGTCGATGCCGTACTCCAAGGAATAACTGATCCGTACGGTATCGTGCGGGAGCTTCCCCTTTTTCCGGATGGGGACGAAGCCAGCACCGAGGTGACAGGCCACGGCCCCGCCGAGAATGAAGCCCCGTGCCTCGATACCGGCGACGGTGGTGACACCGCCTTTTTGATAGGGCGCGGATAAGGCGTCGATCGCCTCACGAAATGCCGTAGGGTGACGGAGTAAGGTCGTGATGTCACGGAACTGAATTCCGGGCTTCGGGTAGTCGGGAATGGTTCGGATAGTGTCTTTCAGCACCCCGGAACCTTAACATGCACAGCCATGACTCATGCACCCCGTACTTCTATCGTCCGTGGCCTGCTGATCCTGCTCGCCACGATCTCCCCGGCACTAAGCTTTTCTGCCGAGCCCCCGATCATCGGTCGCGAGCAGGTCAACGGTACGCTGTGGGTGCAGCGGGCCGCGGAATATGGGATCTCCACGGAGCAGGTCTATCGCCTGGCGACGGAGCGGCTCACGACGACCATTGCGGCACCGGGTAGTGCGGCACTCGAACAGCAAGATGTCGATCTCAAACGACTCGCAGCGATGCCGACCGCGATCATCGTCGACCTCGACGAGACGGTACTCGATAATTCTTTTTATCAGGCGAGACGAGCGCTCGCCGGCGGTGAGTATGACGACGCGTCGTGGCAGGCCTGGATGCGCGAGAGTGCGGCGACTGCTATCCCAGGTGCAGTCGAGTTCCTGAAGGCGGCGTCCCGTATGGGCCACAAGATTTTTTATGTCACGAATCGCGACTGTCGACCGAGCGATGCGCAGCCCGCCGATCCCTGTCCTGCGCGAACGGCAACTTTGCGCAACTTAGTGGCGCTTGATCTCCCGAATGCAGCAGACCCCGATGCGCTGACGCTGCGGCGCGAGCGCCCGCAGTGGGAGAGCTCCGATAAGACGGTACGACGTGCCTGGATCGCGCAGAACTACCGGATCGTCGCACTCGTGGGTGATGACCTACGCGACTTCGTCGATCGACCGATCTACGAGTCACGGCAGTCTGCGCTGGCACCGCTCTTCGGAACGCGATGGTTTTTACTCCCCAATCCGATGTACGGGTCGTGGGAGCGATCGATCACGGGCGGCGCGTGTCAGCCGGAAATGACCGCTGCGGATTGCGCGGCCGCGACGACTCGCAAGCGATACGAGGCGTTAAAACCCTCACCCTCAGCGGGGGCAGCGTCGTCCCGGTAGGGCGATATCCACCCAGACGAGATGATGATCGGAACTGTTTGTCGGTCCCGACTCTTCCTCTGGCCACTCGACGCCTGAGGCGCAGACGATCCAGTCCGCCGACGGCAGCACGTAGTCGACTCTGAGATTGCCTACTGATCCAGCGCGATCGTCAAAGTCGCCGGTATCGAAGGCGGGATCACCACGATGATTCATATTGGGGCCCGCTTGTCGTCGAGCGGCCGCCGCGCCGCCCGCGCTGCGCGGTATCCGTACGCCACGTGCGACGTCGCGATGTACGCGGGGATGATCGAGTAGTTGCGCGATGGCACCCTCGACGCTGCCACCATCGAGTGGGTCGGCATTGAGATCGCCTACGATGACGAACGAGGCTAAAGCTGCCAAGCCACCGCGCCGTCCTTGATCGTCGATCAGATAGCTTGACCTCGGTTGATCGCTAATATAATCCGCCCATAGTCGAATCTCGTCGTGATTGCGCCGTCCGTTTCGATCTTCCGGACCGTCGAAGCCGGGCGGTGTGGGGTGACTTGTGAGCAGGTGCAGCCGTTGCGATGACTCTCCATCGGCACGAGGCAGATCGATCACAACATCCCAATGGCTTTTCGACGAGAGCGGCAAAACGGCAAGCGCATCCGCTGAGTACCAATTTGGCGGTATCAGGTTATTCGGCATGTCGCGCCATAAAAAATCTTTGAAGGTACGCGATGCTGTGGCGTCGATCGGGAAGCGCGAGAGAACGAGCATGCCGTACTGCCCAGGGAAGAGCCCGAAACCGAGCGCATCATTGCCGCCTTCGATGCGTCCATTACGATCGAGATCTACGCCCGATGGCACACCCGTGTTCGATGGCGCAATGAAGAGGTGTGGATAGTCGAGCGGCGCGAGACCGAGCTGCGATCGACGTAAATAGTTGTCTAAAAATAGCGCGGGCGATGCGGGGTCGTAGTCGAATTCATTCAGCAGCACGATATCGGGTCGGATCTTCTGCAAGACGGCCGTCACACCCCGGATCTGTTCATGGTGATCTTGTTGAAGGTCACGCCGTAGTGCGCCCTCGATGGGTCGATAAAGACTCACGTTGTAGGTGGCGATACGGATGGTTTTCGCAGTGTCGATCGCTGAGGCGCGATCAATGAGGCCGCTGACGCCTAAGACTATGACAGTGAAGCGAAGTAGGGCGCGCAAAACGAAACTCCGTGTCGCGATGAAGGGTCAAAAAAAACGGGGCGCCCGAAGGTGCCCCGTTACTTTGCCAGAGTTGGCGATCAGCGTCAGAACTTGAACTTGACGCCGACCTGCATCGCCCAGCGCGACTCGCCTCGATTGTCACGCAGCGTGAGGTCGCGGATATCCGTGGCGCGGAAGTCGTAGCGATACTTCTTCGTGGTCGGATCGATACCGGCGAAGCGAACCACGCCGAAACCGCCCGGGAAGCCCACTTCCTTGATCTGACCCCAATCTTTGTTGATCAGGTTGCCGA
>JBMTZJ010000037.1:0-11719 GCA_049455515.1 Steroidobacteraceae bacterium | reverse complement strand
ATCGTCGAATCCTCATTTATGCAGAACGTGTTCGCCGACCAGGTGAATCGGTTATTGGTCGAGTACGCCTCACCGGCTAAGGCCCTACAGCTGTCGCGATCGAAGCGACGCGTCGAGTTCGACGGTCCGACATCGACGAAAAGTGGAGGCTAGGGTCGGAATCGAACCGGCGTAGACGGCTTTGCAGGCCGCTGCATGACCACTCTGCCACCTAGCCGCGCTGCGTGAAGAAAATGGAGCGGGAAACGAGACTCGAACTCGCGACCCCGACCTTGGCAAGGTCGTGCTCTACCAACTGAGCTATTCCCGCCCGGGCACAGAGGGCGGAGATTGTAGTGGCGACCCCGGTTAAGTCAAGTTTGGGGGTCTACCCCTCACTGAGCCTTGAGATCGGGCCATGCCGCACGAAGGTAGTCGACCGCAGAGACCAGGGTCAGCACCGCCGCAATGACGGTCAATCCGAGTCCGATCTGATACGTCGGCAGAATCCACACGTCCCACCGAATCAGCATCATCGACAAACCCACGATCTGCACGATCGTTTTGATCTTGCCGAGCGGCGAAACGGCGACCTTGGTGCGCTGACCGATCTCGGCCATCCACTCCCGTAACGCAGAGATGGCGATCTCTCGCCCGATGATGACGATCGCGGGCAGAACGACGATGAGTCGTGTGTCTTTGCTAACGAGCAACACGAGCGCGACCGCGACGATCAACTTGTCGGCAACCGGATCGAGGAACGCGCCCAGACGAGAGGTCTGACCATACTTGCGCGCGAAATATCCATCGAGACTGTCGGTGATCCCGGCCAACGCGAACAACGCGCCCGCCGCGGGATCGGACCACGGAAAAGGCATGTAGAAGAGCAACACCACGATGGGGATCGAGAAGATCCGCATCCAGGTGAGCACATTGGGGACGGTGAGCAACATGAGATTGATTAGCGTGTCGCGCGGCGGTCAACCGCCAGGATGCAACGCATCATAAAGGTTTTGCGCCAACGCGGGGCCGATGCCCGGCGCGCGCTCGAGATCCATCTGGCCCGCCTTCAGGACACCCTGCAGCCCTCCAAAATGCTGAAGTAAGGCGCGTCGCTTCGCCGGACCGAGACCCGGCACCGTCTCGAGTATGGATTCATTGAACCGCTTGGCCCGACGCCGTCGATGACCCGTGATGGCAAATCGGTGCGCCTCGTCACGGATCCGCTGGATCGCCTTGAGCGCAGCCGACTGAGGCCCAGGAATGAGCGGCGGTCGCGCACCGCCCGGAAAATGGATCCGCTCTTGTCCCGCCTTACGATCAGGCCCTTTCGAGATGCCGATCAGCGCTTGATCGCCGAATCCCGACGCCGAGAGCACCTCGATCACGCCTGCGATTTGCGCCGGCCCACCGTCGATCACGAGCAGATCGGGACGCGGGATCTCTCCTGCGGCGATCCGGGCGTAACGACGGACGATCGCGGCACGCAAGGCGCCGTAGTCATCGCCCGGCGTAACCCCCTCGATGTTGAACCGTCGATAGTCCTTCTTGAGCGGACCCTCACGGCCGAAGACGACGCAAGAGGCCACCGTCCCCTCGCCCTGTGTGTGACTGATGTCGAAGCACTCCATTCGCTCGGGCGCCTTCGGCAAGCCAAGTTCCTCTGCCAGCGCACCGAGTAACGCCTCGTAGCCCTCACGACGGGCGAGTCGCATCCGCAGTGCATTGGCGGCATTCTCTGCGGCCATCTCGACCCATCGAGCTGCGAGGCCACGCTGCGCGCGACGCACGTGAACCCCCTGACCCGCAAGGGAGGTGAGCGCTTCGGCGACCGAGTCGGCGTCCTCGAGCAAGATGCTCGTATAGATATTCGGCGGCGGCGACTGCTCGCCGTAGTACTGCATCATGAACGACGAAAGCGCCTCGGCCGATTCGGCGAAGATCGCTTTCGGAAAGAAACTGCTCGTCCCCAAACTTCGCCCGCCGCGGACGGGCATGACGCTGATCGCGTAGCCACCCGGATCTCCGGCGATGGCGAAAACATCCGCATCGCGTTCGTCATCGGCCGCGACCACTTGCTGCGCCTGTAACTCCTTGATCGCTGCAATCTGGTCACGTAAGGCTGCCGCACGTTCGAACTCGAGGCGTTCCGACGCCTGCTCCATGCGCATCGCGAGTTGCTTCTGCACTTCGTCGTTACGCCCTTCGAGCACCTGCACGGCCGCATCGACATCTCGCGCGTAATCGACCTTCGAGATGAGCTCGACGCACGGCGCTGAGCATCGACCGATTTGATGCTGCAGGCAGGGACGACTGCGATGCGCGAAATAGCTGTCACGACAGTTGCGGAGTCGAAAAATCTTTTGCAGATAATGCAACGACTCGCTCACCGCTCCCGCATTCGGGTAAGGCCCGAAAAATCGCCCCGGCAATGTGCGCGATCCGCGATACACGGATAGACGCGGGAAATCATGGTCCGCGGACAGCCAGAGATACGGGAAGCTCTTGTCGTCGCGCAGCACGACGTTGTACTTCGGATGCAGCGCCTTGATCAGATTGTGCTCGAGCAGCAGCGCTTCGGTTTCCGATCGCGTAACCGTCACCTCCATCGAGGCGATTTGCGCCACCAAGGCCTGAACCTTCGGCATCACGTTCGACGGCACGAAATAACTGCCCACGCGATCGCGTAGGTTTTTCGCCTTGCCCACGTAGAGCAACGAGCCGTCGACGGCAAACATCCGATAGACGCCGGGCCGTTTCGGCAAACTCGCCACGAATTCCTTGGCGTCGAAACGACTGCTCACGACATCTAACCCGATGACGATCCCGAAAGCTGCTGAGCGCGAGCGAGCACTTTGCGAAACATGTCGGCAGTCAGTCGTTTCGTCTGCGTGTTGTAACGGCTGCAATGGTAGGAATCGATGAGCCAGCGCCCATCCGGTAACCGATGCTCCGCACCGTGCGCGAACCGATACGCGCCGCGACGCTCGCCTGATGCATCGAGGATCGCATCGTGCGCGATCCGCCCGAGTGCGACGAGCACCTGCAAGCGCGAGTGCGCCGCCAGCTCCGCGCGAAGAAAGGCATTACAACTGCGGGCCTCGGCGGGTGTGGGTTTGTTTTCGGGTGGCAAACACTTCACGGCGTTGGTGATGCGCACGCCACGAAGGCGTAATCCGTCGTTCGCCGACTCGGACTCCGCACGCGAGGACACCCCGAGGTCATGCAAGGTCTGGTAGAGCATGATGCCGGCATGATCGCCCGTGAACGGCCGACCGGTCCGATTCGCCCCGTGCATCCCGGGCGCTAGCCCTACGATCAACCAGCGCGGGTCGTCATCCCCGAACGCAGGGACCGGCGCGGCGTGATAGCCCGGAAAGCGTACCCCGGAGTCCTCGCGGAACGCTGCGAGTCTCGGGCAACGCCGACACGTCGGATCGAACAGCAAGGCAGACCTCCGCGACCCTCGAACGAAGGCCGCGGATTGTACCCGAGCGGCCTCAGCCTACGGCGAACTGCTCTTCCTCGGTCGACCCCTTCATCGCAGTGACCGACGATTGTCCGGCGGTCACCGTCTGGGTTACGTCGTCGAAGTAGCCGGCGCCGACCTCCCGCTGGTGCTTGGTCGCGGTGTAGCCGTCTTTCTCGGAGCCGAACTCCGCCTGCTGCAACGCGACGTAAGCCGTCATCTGCGACTCCCGATAGCCCTTGGCCAGGGTGAACATCGAGTAGTTGAGCGCATGGAAACCCGCGAGCGTGATGAACTGGAACTTGTAGCCCATCGCGCCGAGCTCTCTCTGGAACTTGGCGATCGTTGCATCGTCGAGCTTCTTCTTCCAATTGAACGACGGCGAGCAGTTGTAGGCGAGTAGTTTTCCCGGAAACTTCTTGTGAATGGCTTCGGCGAAGTGCTTCGCCTCCTCAAGATCGGGCGTACCGGTTTCGCACCAGAGCAAATCCGCATACGGTGCATAGGCGAGCCCACGCGCGATCGCCTGCTCGAGTCCAGCTCGCACATAAAAGAACCCTTCCGACGTACGGCCTTTGGCGGTGTCGATGAACGGACGATCGCGCTCGTCGACATCAGCCGTCAACAAATTCGCGCTTTCCGCGTCCGTACGCGCAACCAGGATGGTCGGCACGTCACAAACGTCCGCCGCAAGTCGTGCGGCAACCAACTTGTTCACCGCCTCCTGCGTGGGCACGAGCACCTTCCCGCCCATGTGTCCGCATTTCTTTGCCGAAGAGAGCTGATCCTCGAAGTGCACGCCCGCAGCACCGGCCTCGATCATGCCTTTCATGAGCTCGAACGCGTTCAGTACGCCCCCGAATCCCGCCTCGGCATCGGCCACGATCGGCTGTAACCAATCGATCGAGTCGTTCCCCTCGGAGTGATGCAATTGATCAGCGCGAAGCAAGGTGTTGTTGATGCGACGAACCACCTGCGGGACCGAGTTCGCCGGATAGAGCGACTGGTCCGGGTACATCTCGCCGGCGAGATTGGCGTCTCCGGCCACCTGCCAACCCGACAGATAGATGGCCTTGAGCCCGGCACGCACCTGTTGCATGGCCTGGTTGCCCGTGAGCGCGCCGAGCGCGTTGACGAAGGGCATCGCTGCCATGTTGCGCCACAGCTTCTCGGCACCGAGGCGCGCGAGAGAGTGCTCGATGTGCACGGTGCCGCGAAGACGGACCACGTCCTCGGCCTTGTAGCCACGGATGACACCGCGCCAGCGGGGGTTGTCCTGCCATTCGCGGGCGAGCTGTTCAGCGGTTTTCAGTTGCATGGAGAGAGTCCTCGAAAAAATTGAATCATCGGAAAATCAATCCAGTTGACGGTAGGCCGCCAACGTCAGAAAGGTCGCAAAATCGGTCGCGGTCGTGATCTCATCGAGCAGCCTCGCTGCTGCATCGAACCGTCCGGCGGCGTAGGCTGCCTCGCCGAGTCGTTGCCGCAAACCGGCACACTCTGCCGCCAAGACCTCGCGGAACAACTCCGCCGTGATCTTGCGGCCATCGTCGAGCACGCCGCCCGGATGACGGATCCACTGCCAGATCTGCGCCCGAGAAATTTCCGCGGTGGCGGCATCTTCCATCAAATTGTTGATGGGTACGCAGCCGTTGCCGCACAGCCACGCGGCCATGTACTGCAGCGACACGCTGACGTTCTCGCGCAGCCCGTCCGCCGTTACGCGACCGTCCGGAATCTTGAGCAGATCCGTCGCCGAGACGACGACATCCTCTCGCAAACGATGCACCTGGTTCGGCGTCGGCATCAGGCGATCGAAGACTTCCATGGCGATTGGAACAAGACCCGGATGCGCGACCCAGGTGCCATCGTGCCCGTCACCGGCCTCACGCTCCTTGTCGGCGCGAACCTTGGAGATCGCGGCCTCGTTGGCGATCGGATCGTTCTTGATCGGGATTTGCGCCGCCATGCCACCCATGGCGAACGCGCCGCGTCGATGACAGGTCTTGATACACAGCTGTGAATACGCGCGCATGAAGTGAGTGGTCATCGTCACCATGCGGCGCTCGGGCAACAGGAAATCAGGACGTTTGGCGAATTTTTTGATGAAGCTGAAGATGTAATCCCAGCGACCACAGTTGAGACCGACAATATAGTCGCGCAGTTCGAACAGGATCTCGTCCATCTCGAACGCCGCAAGAATCGTCTCGATCAACACCGTGCATTTGAGAGTTCCGTGCGCAAGACCAAGTCGACGCTCGGAGAAATCGAACACCTCGGCCCAAAGGCGCGCTTCGCGGTGCCCTTCCATCTTTGGAAGATAGAAATAGGGACCCGTACCTCTCGCGGCGAGCTCGGCGTGGTTATGAAAGAGATAAAGCCCGAAATCCACGAGCGCACCCGGAAGCGGCTTACCCGCTTGCAACAAATGCTTTTCATAGAGGTGCCAGCCGCGAGGACGGACAATAAGGACGGCCGTCTTCTCGGCCAGTCGGTACGCCTTACCTTCCGGGCTCGTGAAATCGATTTGCCTGCGGACCGCGTCACGGAGATTCGCCTGACCGCCGATGACGTTGTCCCACGAGGGCGCCAGCGAATCCTCGCAGTCCGCCATGAATACTTTGGCGCCCGAGTTCAGCGCGTTGATGATCATCTTGCGATCGGTGGGGCCGGTGATCTCGACGCGGCGGTCCTGCAAGTCCACCGGAATCGCGGCGACCGTCCAGTCACCCTCGCGAATCGAACGCGTCTCCGGAAGAAAGTCGGGAAGCTCGCCTGCATCCAGACGCAGCTGACGTTGCTCCCGGGCCTTCAAAAGTTGGTCGACTCGGGGGGCGAAGCGCTCGGCGAGTTCGCCGAGAAAGTCGAGCGCCTCCGGGGTGAGAATGCCCTCACCCGGCGGTCTCGGCGGCGTCCCTGCTGCGAAGTCCACGGATCCCATTGCGTACTCCTTACGCGTTAGGCGTTGAACTTTACGGTCTACAGTGCGAGGATTTACACAATGGAAATTTCACATTGTGAATTTCACTCGTATTGCGCGGGGAAGACCCCATGACGGGCCTCCTCCGCCAAGGTCATTTCTTGGGCTCCAAGCTGCGCACGCTGAGAAAGCGCAATGGTCTCACCTTGGAGGAACTCTCGAGTCGCTGCGTGCAACTCAGCACCGACCACGCGCCGTCCGTCAGCTACCTCAGCATGGTCGAGACCGGCAAGCGCATGCCCTCGTCCGAAATGCTGGGTGTGCTCGCCTCGGTGTTCGGCAAAGAGCCCGCGTGGTTTCTCGATCGGACGGAATCCATCGCCCCTGAGAACACGCCGGGACAGCGCACGAGCGCCGCCGATCCCATGCCGCTCGAGCCTGCCTTCCTGTTCTCTCGAGAGCTCCTCCAACTCGCCCTGCCTGAGCTACTCGCACAAACGGGCACCAGTGGCCGACAGTTCGCGCGTCTGCTCGTGCGCGTGTGGCAGGAGTCGCGTCAAAACGAGTTTCCGGATATCGAGCGCGCGGCAGAGTCGGTCGGGCGGCGCCGCATGCCGCTCTCGCTCGACGACGTGCTCAAGATCGTCAAGGACGTCGGGCTCGTCATTCGATGGATCGACGAGGAGCAGCGTAAAAAATCGGCGCCCGTCCTGCGCGCTCGATTCGAGGCGCCCTCGACCATCGTCATCAACCGACATCTTCAGTCGCACGAGGCGCGGCTCAAATATACGCTGGCATTTTTCATTGGGCACCGCATCCTGCACAACGGGGATGGCGTGGTTCCCCCACATAGCGCAGCGGGTATCGGCTATGAGGAAACTGGCGCACTCGGACCCATTGGCGGTATGGCGCCACGGGACGTGCTCCTCGCCTGGCGCGATTTCGAATGCAGCGCCTTCGCCGGCGCCCTCCTTTGCCCGAAGCAGCCATTTAGGCAGTTTCTCGTGCGAGAGAGACACGAGATCGCCTCGGCTGAAAAGCTCGGCATCACCGAAGCGGTGATGATGCGGCGTATGACCAGCGTCTCACCGTATCGTCACTGGCATTTCTTTGACGGTTACGCACCCGGATATCTGCGTGCCGTGTATCGGGGAAACGGCATCGCTCTGCCCTGGGGCAACATGAGCTTGGTCCCCGACCCCTGTCCGAACTGGGCCGTATTCAGACTGTTGAGGGACGATGCCACTCCAGTCGACAAGTCTTTCGCGCCCGTCTCGCAAATCTCGATCATGCGCGACGGCGGCGCGCCGGAGCTCTACTGCTGCCACTCGCTTCGCACACGCGATGCGGCCGACGTCTCGCACGTCCTGTCGGTCGGGATCGATCTCGCTCCCGCGCTCGATGCTCAAGGCTTCGACTCTCGCCGGATCATCGACCTGATCGATGCGCAGTGCGGTCACGGTAACGGAGTCAGTCGCGTCCCCGACGAAGCGGCAGAAGCGATCCGCACGGTGAGTCATGTATTGAACATCGCTTGGGTGGCTCGTTCGCTCGAGTCACCGGCGAGCATCATTTGCCCACGCAGTCGATCGTGTCCGCGAAACACGCCCTGCGGCCACGCCTGACCCGAGCGGACGTTTACTCGCCGCGTCTCGGCGCGCGCAGCTGCTCGGCGAGCATCAGCGATAACTCGAGCGCTTGTTCGTAATTGAGTCGCGGGTCCACGCTCGACTTATACGCCCGCTGCAAATCGACGTCAGCAAGGCCGCGAGCACCACCCGTGCACTCGGTCACGTCTTCACCGGTGAGCTCGACGTGGACGCCGCCGAGATGCGAACCGAGCGCATGGTGTATGCCGCTCGCGAGTTCGAGCTCGCGGAGAATATTTTCGAAACGACGCGTCTTGAGTCCGCTCTGACTGGTCTCGGTATTGCCGTGCATGGGATCGCAAATCCAGAGCACCGAGTGCCCCGTCGCGCGTACCGCCTGGATCGCCTTCGGCAATGCGCTCTCGACATCCTTGGCGCCATACCGATGAATGAGTGCGAGCTTGCCAGGAATATTTTGAGGATTGAGCGTTGTGACGAGCCGTTGTAACCAGGCCGCATCCATCGCCGCCCCGATTTTGACGCCCACAGGGTTGGCGATCCCGCGACAATACTCGACGTGTGCGCCATCGATCTGCGCGGTTCGCATACCGATCCACGGCATGTGCGTAGACAAGTTGTACCAGCGGCTCTGCCGCGGAATGAATCGAGTCTGCGCTTGCTCGTAATGCAGCACCAAGGCCTCGTGACTCGCGTAAAACTCGGCACGCAGCG
This sequence comes from Steroidobacteraceae bacterium, assembly GCA_049455515.1. GTDB lineage: Bacteria > Pseudomonadota > Gammaproteobacteria > Steroidobacterales > Steroidobacteraceae > UBA964. Next base: position 3,030 of record JBMTZJ010000037.1, on the reverse strand, counting down.
CCTGATGAACCTCTTTGGCGCTGATGGTTTCAAAAAACTCGAGACCGTCTGCCACAGACGCGACGATGCGCTCGTACTTCGCCTTGAAAGGGGAATGCCCGACGAAACCGAGATCCCAGTATTCGGGGTGATGCAGGTCTGCGAAGCCGCCATCGATCAGAGCGCGCACGAAATTGATGGTGAGCGCTGCCCGCTCGTAACCCCTCAACAAAAGTTGAGGATCGGGTTCGCGCGCTTCTCGGGTGAAATCCGACCGATTGACGATGTCTCCGCGATAGGACGGCAGCGTCACACCATCGCGGGTTTCCGTGTCTGCCGAGCGCGGCTTGGCATACTGCCCTCCCATCCGGCCGACGCGAATCACGGGTTTTTTGAGACCGTGCGTCAGCACGAGACTCATTTGCAGCAAAATTTTCAGTCGCTTGGTGATCGTGCTCGACTCGCAATCGTCGAAGCTCTCGGCACAGTCCCCACCTTGCAACAGGAAACGCTCACCCCGCTGGGCTGCGGAGAGCTCCTCACGAAGACGCTCGACCTCCCAGGAGACGACGATCGGCGGCAACCTCGAGAGTTTGGCCACCGCATCGGCGAGCGCCGACGGATCGCCGTAGGCCGGCTGCTGCTGCGCAGGCCGGGTCTGCCAGCTCGTCGGGTTCCAGGCTTGATGATCGGGCGTTTTCATGTCCCGGCATTCTAGCGCGGGCGCCCCAGAAAGCCCTAAAAAACGGGGATTTCAGGAAATCGGTGATCGCTCCGTGGCCTTGGCCTGCTGCCAAAGCCGCTCCCATTCATCGGCATCGAGCTCGAGCAGCGACTTGCCGGCGGCCGCCGCGAGCTGCTCCATACAGGCAAACCGACGCTCGAACTTTCGGTTGGTCCCTCGCAGCGCAGCCTCGGGGTCGAGCTGCAGATGACGCGCCCAGTTGGCAATGACGAATAGCAAGTCGCCCAACTCATCGTGTTGTCTTGACGAACTCTCCCGATTGGCGAGCGTCGCCTCGAACTCGCCGAGCTCTTCGTCGAGCTTCTTTCGCATACCCGAGGCGTCGGGCCAGTCGAAATGAACTCGCGCAGCACGCTTGCCCAGTTTGACCGCGCGCGTGAGTCCGGGCAGAGCGAGCGCGACACCTTCGAGCACGCCTTTTTGACCGACCTCTTTCCGCTCCGCTTCTTTGAACGACTCCCATGCGCGGGTCTGATCCTCGGCGCTAATTTGATTCGGTTGTGCGAAAACGTGAGGATGGCGCCGAGTCAGTTTTTCGGAAATTCCTTGAGCGACATCGTCAAAATTAAAGAGCTCCTGTTCCTCGGCGATGCGTGCGAGAAAAACGACTTGGAAGAGCAAATCACCGAGCTCGTCGCGAATACGCTCTGCGTTTTGACTGTTGATCGCTTCCGTCAATTCGTACGCTTCTTCGAGCGTATGCGGGGCGATACTTTCAAACGTTTGCTCGCGATCCCAAGCACAACCCGAGTTCGGGTCGCGAAGCGCTCGCATGACGTCGAGCAGATGATGGATGGGCTCTTTCATGGAACCGAACACTCAACCCGGCTCGCCGCGAAGGGTGCGATACAACGTCATCAACATCCCGGCTGTCGCGCCCCAGATCGTGTGCGGACCATAGGGGAAGTCAATGAAATGCACCGCCTCTCCCTCAAAGTGCCGCACGGTCGGTACATGGTTGCGCTCATCGAGCACGACGGATAGCGGCATTTCGAAGACCTCGACCACCTCGGTTGGATCCGGCGCGACCGTGAAGCCAGGATCGACGAAGCCGACAACGGGGGTCACGCGATAACCGGTGATCACGAGATGATCGGGAAGATAACCGGCCACCTCGATTCGATCGGCACTCAATCCGATTTCCTCTTCCGTTTCCCTCAGCGCTGCGCAGAGGGGATCGGTATCGATCGACTCGATGCGCCCACCCGGGAAACTGATTTGCCCGGCGTGATGCTTGAGCGCCGAGGATCGAACGGTCAGGAGAATGCCGAGATCGTCACCGCGATCGACGAGGGGCACCAAGACCGCTGCCGGCGTGGGGTGCTCCGGGAAGAATTTGCGCAGACGGCGCTTTCGAGCCTCGGACACCTCCCCCAGGCGCCAGTCGTTCGCCGGGGCATGACAAGGGCTCGACAGCAAGCGCGAGCGCAGGGTCGACTTGAGGTCCGTCAAAGGCGTCAAAACGGGGGCGGCGTCGGGCATGGGGTATGATTCGCATCCTAGCATTTTCAGCGTACCGAGCTCCGCATGGCTCTCGACCCTCTCGATGCCCTCTCCCCGATCGACGGCCGCTACTTCCGCAGCGCCGAGCCTCTTCGAGCCCACCTCTCCGAGGCCGCCCTGATCCGAGAGCGCATCCGCATCGAAGCCGAATGGTTGCTCGCGCTTCACCGCGAAAAACCGGTAGGTCTCGCGGCTGTGGCCGAGCTTTCGGAAGGCGTGCTTACCGTTGCTCGCAGTCTCGCCCTCAACCCGCCGGTGGATGCGGCGCTCGAAGTCAAAAAGATCGAGCAACGAACGAATCATGACGTGAAAGCCGTCGAGTACTACGTTCGAGACCAACTTACCGCTGCCGGCGCGACCTCGGCCGCGCTCGAGCTCGTTCACTTCGGATGTACGTCCGAGGACATCAATAACCTCGCCTACGCACGCATGCTCGGGGCAGCGCGGAATGCGTTGCTCACCGAGATCGCAACGATCCGCACGACTTTGCGCGCGCTCGCCACGCAGCATGCAGCGCTGCCGATGCTGTCAAGAACTCACGGACAAACGGCGAGCCCGACGACGCTCGGCAAAGAATTAGCCAATGTGATCGCGCGTCTCGACCGCTCGGAACAGCGATGGCGAAATGTTCGCCTTCTCGGCAAGTGGAACGGCGCCGTCGGTAACTTCAATGCGCACGTGGCTGCGCTTCCGAACGTGGATTGGCCGTCGATCTCCGACCGCTTCATCCGATCGCTCGGGCTCGAGGTCAACGCACTCACCACGCAGATCGAGCCGCATGACTGGATCGCCGAGTATTGCGA
>JBMTZJ010000036.1:0-12120 GCA_049455515.1 Steroidobacteraceae bacterium | reverse complement strand
CGCTCGTCAACTTCGCTCTTGATTTGCGTTCCGATCAAAATCGAGAGCGCCAAGGCACACGCGAGTCCGATGAACGGCACCTGATAACTGCCGAATACGTCGAACAACTTACCGGTGATCCAGCTCCCGAGGCCGACGCCAATCGACTCCATGAAACTGATGGAACCGTTGATCCGACCGATCTCCCGTAGTCCGAAATTATTGACTGCGAGCATGTTGTACAGGGTGAACAGCCCTCCCCAGCCGAGTCCGATCACGACCGCAGAGAGGGTGACCCACTCCCGCTTCATGCTGGCGAGTCCGATCAGGCCGACGAACATGATCACGAGGCAGGCCATGAAGACCTTGTGACGATCGATGCGATCGGCGATCGCGCCATTCGCCAGTTTGGCGACCATCGCGACCAGGCTGAAAATGAACAACTGCATCCCCGCTTCTTTGAGCGTGAAACCAAATCCTTTATTGAGATGCAGAACGTAATGCTGCACGAACGAAAAGATCGCGAAGTAGGATAAAAAACCTGACAGCCCGATTGCCCAGAACGTTCGAGTCCGGATGGCCTGCTGGAATGTGAGGCCGTGCTGCTTGAGATCGCCGAGCGCCTCGTTCTGGCCAACCGCCTTATAGCCGGCCTGTGCGGGCGTACCTCGAATGACGAGAAAGATCAGCACGAGCAGCACGATCGGCATCAGCGAGTTGTAGAGGTAGGCTTGGCGCCAACCAAATGCCTCGATGAGGTACGGATTGACGAAGGGAAGAATCGCACTGCCGAGACTCGTCCCCATCAGCGCGATACCGATAGCCAGGCCACGATGTTTGACGAACCAACTCGAGACCAAATAAATGACGGTCATTGAGCCGGCCGTCGACAGTGCCAAAGAAAACATCAGGTGGATGAGATACACCTGCTTGAGCGCCACACCCATCCAGTTCTGAACGTAGAGCCACAAGCCGAGCCCCGCGAGCGCTAGGGCAATGACGATCGCCACACTTCGGCTGAGGCCCGGGGCGAGCGAGCTGAGCGCGACCACCACGACGCCAGCCAACCCCAGGGCCGTAATGACTGCGATGGCTTCGATGAGGGGCACTGGTCCGCCGTTGGCGATCAGGCTGTAGCCCACATACCCGAGGGTCAAAAGCCCGCAACCGGTCATGAGCAGATAGCGGGGATTGACCCGATCGATCAGGATGCCGATGAACGGCGCGATGGTGGCTGTCACGGCAAAGTTCAGAAAGTCGCGGAACTTGAAATCGCCACGCGCCCAGCCGAACTCGTCGAGCAGCGACGGGTCGAAGATGGTGATGCCGGTGGCTGTCATGCCGTTCGACAGAAAAAGCGCGAGCATCCCCATCACGGCGACAACCCACGGATAGTAACGAGGCGCCTCGCGCCCGCCGGCTGTGTTGTTCATCATCGAGTACCCCCGTCACCCGATCATACACGCACCGGAACGTGCCAAAATCACCGCATGATCCACCCTTCGAACGCCGAACTACGCGCCCTGGATCTCGCGCACGTCTGGCATCCCTGCACACAGATGAAGGATCACGAGGCCACCATGCCACTCGTGCCTCTGCGCCGTGGACAGGGCGTGTGGCTAGAGGACTATGAGGGTCATCGATACCTCGACGCCATCAGTTCCTGGTGGGTCAATCTTTGGGGCCATGCAAACCCGGATATCAATGCCGCGGTACGAGAACAACTAGAGCGCCTGCCTCACGTCATGTTTGCAGGCTTCACCCACGAGCCTGCCGCTCGCCTCGCAGCAGAGCTCACGAAACTCGCACCACCCGGCCTGAACCGGTGTTTCTTTGCCGACAGCGGATCCGCCTCCATCGAGGTCGCCGTGAAGATGAGCTTTCACTTCTGGCAGAACACGGGGCAGCCGCGCAAGACACGATTCGTCACCCTGACCAACAGCTACCACGGTGAAACGCTCGGCGCGCTCGCCGTGGGCAGCGTCGAACTTTACAAAGCGATCTATCGACCGCTCCTCATGGATGTCATCACCGTCGCATCGCCAGATGCTTTTCTCGCCGAGCCTGGAGAGACGCCGGCAGACGTCGCGCGTCGTCGTGCCGCGGAGCTCGAGAGCGTGCTGGCGGCTCAAGCCGACGAAATCGCTGCAGTCATTCTCGAACCGCTCGTGCAATGCGCTGGCAATATGCGCATGCACGACCCGCTGTATCTCAAACTGGTTCGCGAGGCCTGCGACCGGCATGGGATCCACTTGATCGCAGACGAGATCGCCGTCGGCTTCGGCCGCACCGGCACTCTCTTCGCCTGCGAGCAGGCGAGTATGACGCCGGATTTTCTATGTCTCTCGAAGGGACTCACCGCGGGCTATCTGCCGATGTCGGTCGTCCTGACGCGCGAGTCGATCTACGACGCGTTTTATGACGAGTACGTGAAACTCAACGCGTTCTTGCACTCGCACAGCTACGCGGGAAATCCCCTCGCCTGCGCGGCCGCCCTCGCCTCGCTTCAATTATTTCGCGAGCGCGATGCACTGAACGTCAATCGGGATCTGGCTGCGTATCTGGACACCACGACGCGAAGGGCCTTCGAGGGGCACCCCAACGTTGCAGAGGTTCGTCGTTGCGGTCTCATCGTCGCAGTCGAGTTCGTACGCGACCGTCACTCGAGACGTAGCTTCGATTGGCGCGAGCGACGACATCTCCACATTTACCGGCACGCGCTCCGTCGTGGCGTTCTGCTTCGACCGCTCGGCAATGTCATCTACTTCATGCCGCCCTACGTGATCTCCCGTGATGAAATCGATCTGATGGTGGCGGTTGCGCGGGAAGGTCTCGATCTCGCGGTACGCGCGGAGGCCGGGACATGAGAGAGACTCGCGTGTACGTCGACTCGCCTCTCGAGTCTGGCCGCCGGATTCCGCTGAGCTCTCAGACGGCGCAGCATGTCGCCAAAGTACTTCGTCTACGTGATGGCGCAGCGCTCAGCGTTTTTGATGGCCATGGCGGCGAATATCGGGCCATCCTTCGTGTCTCGGGTCGCGAAGTTGCCGTCGAAGTCGGTGAACACCGAAGCATCGAACGGGAGTCGCCCATTCGGCTCGTCTTGTTGCAGGCGCTCGCCCGAGGCGAGCGCATGGATTTCGTCATCCAAAAAGCGACTGAACTCGGTGTTCATCGGATCATCCCGGTCGCGGCAGCGCGAAGCGTGGTGCAGCTGGACGCTGAACGCAGCGACAAACGGATTCATCACTGGCAAGCCGTTGCAGCGGCTGCGTGCGAGCAATGTGGTCGTAACACGCTGCCTCGTATCGATCCCCCGCTGTCGTTCGAGGCAGCACTGGGTGCGGTGTCCAACATCGTCTGTCGAGCGGTGCTGCTCCCCGAGGCGTCGGCCCCCCTCGCGAGCGCGATCGCGGGCACCGATCAGCCCAAAGAGGTCGCGCTACTCGTCGGGCCGGAGGGCGGACTCGAGGAAACCGAGGTCGAACGCGCGTTGGACTGCGGATTTAGGGCCGTCCGACTCGGCCCGAGGGTGTTACGTACCGAAACTGCGGGGCTTGCCGCGCTCTCCGCACTACAATGTCTCGCAGGAGACTTTGCATGACCCGACCCACCCTGGCCGTGGTGATGGACCCCATCGCCGACATCAAGTACGCGAAGGATTCGACGCTCGCCATGCTCTGGGCTGCGGCGGCCGATGGTTTCGATCTGCTCTATCTCGAGCTGGGCGATCTTTGGTTGCGGGATGGCGTCGCCTGCGGTCGCGTGCGCCCTCTCAAAGTATTCAAGGACGACACGCGATGGTTCGAGCTCAGTGAGCCATCCGAGATGCGCCTCGGTGATATCGACGTCATCCTGATGCGCAAGGACCCCCCCTTCGATACCGAGTACATCTACAGCACGTACATTCTGGAGCGCGCCGAAGACCAAGGCGCTCTGGTCGTCAATCGACCTCGTGGTCTGCGCGACATGAACGAGAAGGTCTACACGGCCTGGTTTCCGCAGTGCTGCGCTCCGACGCTCATCACGCGGGACATGAGCGACATGCATGCCTTTCTGGCGGAGCACTCTAAGATTGTGTGCAAGCCCCTGCATGGCATGGGAGGGCGATCGATTTTCGTCATCGAGCAGGGCGATAAAAACGCCAGCGTCGTCTTCGAAACGCTCACTCACTACGGTAATCAGTTTGCGATCGTTCAACGCTATCTGCCCGAGATCGTGACGAGCGGCGACTCGAGAGTGTTATTGGTCGACGGTGAGCCGATGCCGTTCGCGCTTGCGCGTATCCCAAGTCACAGTGACAACCGCGGAAACCTTGCAGCCGGTGCAACCGGTGTCGGTCGTCCGCTCAACGAGCGCGACCGTTTTCTTGCTGCGCAGATCGGCCCTCGCCTCGCAGAACAAGGCATGCTGTTCGTTGGGCTTGATGTCATCGGCGATTTCGTCACCGAAATCAATGTGACGAGCCCAACCGGTATCCGGGAGCTCGACCAGCAGTTCGGTATCGATATCGCCTCGGCACTCATTGCGGCCATTCGTCGTCGACTCGAGGTACGCCGCTCGTGACCCACGAAAACAGCCTCACCAATCATCTTTTGGTCGCCATGCCCTCGTTGGCCGATCCGGAGTTCTCGCAAACCGTAACGCTCGTCTGCGAGCACAGCCTCGAAAAAGGTGCTCTCGGTATCGTCATCAACAAACCCTTGCCGATGACGCTCGGGGAGGTGTTCGAGCAAATGAGTCTCGAGACTTCGAGCGCTGAACTCTCGGGTCGCTCGGTGCTCCGGGGCGGTCCCGTTCATCGCGATCGGGGGTTTGTTGTCCACCGCCCCGCAGGACGCTGGGATTCCTCGCATGCGGTCTCGGAGCACATACACGTCACCACATCCAAAGATATTCTCGCTGCAATGGCTCGCGGAGAGGGTCCGGCGGACGCCTTCATTGCGCTCGGTTATGCGGGCTGGGAGGTGGGACAGCTGGAGCGCGAGATGCACGACAACGCCTGGATTTCACTGCCGGTCGACGAGCGCATCCTCTTCGAGATGCCTTTCGAGGATCGGTGGCATGCCGTATGGCGCCAACTCGGCATCGACATCGGTCGCATGAGTCATGTCGCCGGGCACGCCTGAGGGCGGATTTCGACTTCCCGAGGTCGTGATCGGCTTCGATTTCGGCTTGCGGCGCATTGGGCTCGCCGTGGGCGATACGCTGACCGGTACGGCACGACCCCTGACGGCTCTTGAGCGCAAACACGTTGACCTCTCGGACACCGAATGGCGGGCCCTTGAAGTCGAGGTGGTCAAAGCGGGTGCCCGACAGCTCGTGGTCGGCTGCCCGTATAATGTCGACGGCACGTCGGGCCCGATGACCGGACGAGCAAAAGCTTTCGCAAAAGCGCTGGGCGAGCGACTCAAACTGCCGGTGCACCTTGTCGACGAACGTTACTCGTCACTCGAGGCGGAGGCGGCCTTGCGCGATCGACGCAGTACGCACGATCGCAAACGGTACGACCGGGGCGCGATCGACAGTGCCGCGGCGACGGTGGTTTTGGAACGCTGGCTTGCCGGCGAACGCTGAAGGATGACCACGGATGCCTGACTCGAACCGCAAGCCCACCACGCAGCTGCGCGCAGACGGCTCGTTGAGGCACCTGCTCACACTCGAAGGCTTGCCGTCACACGTCGTCCGTAAACTCCTCGAGCGATCCGAGCACTACGCGAGACCGCTATCGAAACCGGCTGCACGCAGTGACGCACTCGTCGGCCGAACGATCGCCGTGATGTTTGCCGAGCCCTCGACCCGCACTCGCGTGTCGTTCGAGCTTGCCGCGCGCCGGCTCGGTGCAGATGTCGTAAATATTGAGGTCCAGCTGTCCTCGCGCCTCAAGGGGGAGAGTGTGCTCGATACGGTCGCCACACTCGAATCGATGCACGTCGATGCCTTCGTGTTGCGCGATGCCGATCCGTCGGTTCCCGAACTCGTCGCCTCTCATGTCGCCGACCATGTGAGCGTCCTATCAGGCGGCGCAGGGAGTCACGCCCATCCCACTCAAGGACTGCTTGATGCCCTGACCGTCCGACAGCATAAGGGCGACATCGAAGGGCTTCGCATCGCGATCGTCGGGGACATCCGACACTCGCGCGTCGCACGCTCATCCTGGCATGCCTTCGCAGCGCTCGGTGCCAAAGAAATCCGGATTGTCGCGCCTCAGGGACTCATGCCCGAGAGTGGCGAATTCACGGGTTGTACACGGCTCACCTCTCTCGAGAGCGGTATCGCGGACTGCGATGTCGTCATGATGCTGCGGATACAGAAAGAGCGAATGACCGCCGCCTCGATTCCCGACGAAGCCACTTACTTCGCCGAATGGGGACTCACCACCCAGCGTCTGCGCGCAGCCAAGCCCGACGCTCTCGTCATGCATCCTCAGCCGATGAATCGCGGTGTCGAAATCGCTTCAGAAGTCGCCGATGGCCCACAGTCGGTCATCCGTGATCAGGTTCGTAACGGTGTCGCTGTTCGTATGGCGGTACTCGAGGCCACGCTCGCCGGAGGACGCCCATGAGCGTAGAGCACCCCGCCCATCGCGGCAGCATTTGTCTCGAAGACGGCAAAGTCTTAGCCCAGCACGCGTTTCCGGGCGATCAGTACGTGATTCGCATCGAGGCACCGAAGTGCGCAGCACGGGCCTTACCGGGAAGCTTCGCGCACCTGACCGTCGACGATGACATCCCCATGCGCAGGCCGCTCTCGATCATGCGCGCGGATCGGCGCGAGGGATGGATCGACATCCTCTACAAAACCGTCGGCCCGGGACTCGCGGCATTATCTCGTCGTCGCGTCGGCGATCAGCTCTCCGTGCTCGGGCCCATCGGACGCGGTTTCGATTTGAATCCTGAGCGTCCGCGACCGCTGCTCATCGGCGGCGGCGTCGGGATTCCGCCGATGGTCTTCCTCGCCGAAGCACTCACCGCCGATCGTCGAGCCGAATGGAAACCCCTCGTGCTGATGGGCTCCGAAATCCCGTTTCCGTTTCAGACTCGGCCGTCCACCATTCTCGTGCCAGGAGTTCCCGAAGGCGTCATCGCCTCGATGCCGCTGCTCGATGGGTGGGGCGTTCCGTCGCGTCTGGCCAGTCGTAGCGGCTTCCCGGGATGCTTCGACGGATTCGTGACGGAGCTCGCAGCAGCTTGGCTATCGTCACTCGACCCCAAAGCGCTGCGCGAGGTCGAAGTGTTTTCGTGTGGCCCCACACCCATGCTCGAAGCCACGGCCAAACTGGCTGCGCGCTTTGGACTGCCCTGCCAAGTCTCGCTCGAAGAATTCATGGCGTGCGCCGTCGGGGGATGTGCAGGCTGCGCAGTCCGGGTGAAGACGCCGAGCGGACCGGCCATGAAGCGCGTATGCGTCGACGGGCCCGTTTTCGACGGCTACACCGTATTCGATGTCTGAGCCGGCGGTGGTGACTGCAATCGGCACGTCACCTGCAGAGCGCCTGGCGGCGGTTCGGCACCGCATCGAGCGGGCCGCTCGAGAGGCGAGCCGCGCACCCCAAGAAATCTCGCTCATTGCCGTCAGCAAGCAGCAATCTGCCGAGGCGGTCGCGGCGCTCGCCGATCTCGGTCAGCGCGACTTCGGCGAAAACTACTTGCAGGAAGGTCTCGCCAAAATCGAGGCGCTACGCGATCGACGCCTCACCTGGCATTTCATCGGCCAGCTGCAGTCAAACAAAACGCGCCCCGTCGCCGAGTGTTTCGATTGGGTCCATACGGTCGATCGCTCCAAAATTGCGGCAAGACTTTCGGAGCAACGACCCTTCCATGCCCCGCCGCTCTGCGTCTGCGTTCAGGTCAAGCTGGGAAACGAGGCGTCCAAAGGCGGGGTTTCCCCCGCGGATCTCCCCGCCTTGCTCGACACCATCGCGCAATTACCGCGGCTGCGATTGCGTGGTCTGATGGCGATACCGCCCGCCGAAACGGATCCGAGTCGCCAAAGAGACTGGTTCGCGGAGCTTCGCGGGCTCCTCGAGGCAGCGCGCCAGCACCATCCCGATCTGGACACGCTCTCGATGGGGATGAGCGCAGACCTCGAGGCCGCCATCGCCGAGGGGGCCACGCAGGTTCGGATCGGCACCGCGCTCTTCGGTGAGCGACTACAATCCCCTGCATGACGGCACCTGATCTAGGGCGAGGTCTCGGCGTGCTGGGCGGCGGGCACATGGGCCGCGCCCTCATCGAATCGCTGCTGAAGCGAGGCGCCGATCGTTCGCGGCTCAAGGTCGTCGAAACCTCGGTCTCGACGGCCACCGCCTTAAATCGCGATTTAGAAATCCAAGTCGTTCCCGATGGTCGTTCGTTGTTCCCAGAGATCGAGACGATCATTTTGGCGATCAAGCCTCAAGATATGGCGCGCGCACTACAGGTGTTGCGTCCACAACTCGAACTTCATCGCCCGCTCGTGATGTCCATCGCCGCCGGTCTCTCGGTCACCCAGCTCCAACAGTGGTGTGGTACCGACGTACCGATCGTTCGCGCCATGCCCAATCGCCCGGCGCTCGTGGGCGCGGGAGCCACGGGTCTCTATGCTGCGAAGAGCGTTTCGGAGCCCTTGAGACATCGTGCGGCTACGATATTGGGTGCAGCGGGCATTGTGGTGTGGGTCGATGACGAAGCGCTCATGGACGTCGTCACGGCGATCTCGGGCAGCGGTCCCGCGTATTTCTTCCGGCTGGCGGAGGCCTTGGCCGCTGCGGGTCGCTCGCAGGGTCTGCCCGAATCGGCGGCAATGCAGTTGGCTAGCGCAACCTTGCACGGTGCTGGGGCCATGACGACGCCGGATGCGAGCTTGCCGGCACTTCGAGCCTCGGTCACCTCTCAGGGCGGGACGACCGCTGCGGCCTTAGCGTCATTCGAACGCAACGGCCTTGAGGCTATGGTGGAAGCCGCAGTGGCTGCGGCCGTCCAAAGAGGTCGGGAACTGTCTGCAAACGCCGACAAGGGGGGTTGAACGTGCACCAAGTGGTTCTCTTTCTCGCCGAAACCTTTTTCTCGCTACTCCTTTTGGTCTTTTTGCTGCGCCTGATGTTGCAATGGGCCAGGGCGAATTTCCGCAACCCGATCGCCGAAGCGATCTTGCGTATGACGAACTGGCTGATCATGCCGTTACGCCGCGTGCTGCCTCCCATGGGTCGCATTGATACCGCGTCACTGGTTGCCGCCTACGCCGTCTCGCTCGTTCAAACCGCTGCGCTCAGCGTCATCCTCGCCGGTGCACTGCCCGATGCCCTACCCTGGCTCTGGGCCGCGGCGATCGAACTCTTGAGATCCGCGTTATGGCTCTATTTCTGGGCCATTTTCATCTACGCGCTGGCCTCCATGATCGCTCCGGGCGTGCGATCACCGCTCCAGGACCTACTCGAGTCGCTGTGCGAACCCGTGCTGGAGCGGATCCGTCGTGCCGTTCCTGCAATCGGCGGGCTCGATCTGTCTCCCATGTGGGCCGGAATCATCATCCAGGTGTTGCTCATACTCATTCGCTGAACGCACGCCACCTCGAGTGACGACTGGTAAGGCTGTACGGAAAAGTCATTTTTTCAGCCGAAATATCGCAAAAAGTGTTTGCTAGGGCGTGGCTCTATGCTATTTTTCGCCCCGTTCGCAACGCGCAAAACAACGCGCAAACCTAAAAAACCAGGAGTATTCCAAGATGGCGAAAAAGGGTGGTCCTCCGACCAAGTCGGAAATCCTCAACCAGATCGCAAAAGAAACCTCGCTGTCCCGCAAGAACGTGGCGGCGGTGTTCGATTCTCTGAACGGTCAGATCAAGAAGAGCCTGCGTGCACATGGCCTCTTCACGCTGCCGGGCCTTGCCAAGCTCAAGGTCGTCAAGAAGCCTGCCACGAAGGCGCGTGAGGGCATCAACCCCTTCACCGGCGAGAAGATGATGTTCAAGGCAAAGCCGGCCTCGAAGAAGGTTCGTGCAATGCCGCTCAAGAACCTGAAGGCGATGGTCAACTGATCACCCTCTCGTAAAAGAGCATAAAAAAAGGCCCGGAACGTTCTGCGTTCCGGGCCTTTTAGTTTTTGGCTATCAGCCGATGTCTTCGGCCTCTTCGAACACAAGCGCTCGCGGCTTGCCGCGGCGATTTTCGATGCGATCTTTCATGCGCTCGCGCATCCGATCACGCATCATGTCGGCCCGCTTGCGCTGCTCGGGCGTGAGGACCTGCCACACCTTGCCTCGAAGACCGGCGCCTTGCTGAATCAGGTTGGTCGTGAGCTCTCCCATCTTCCGCGCGATCGCCGTGCTCTCGCTGGCATATTTTGTATCGCCCGCATCGAGCTCTCGGAGGCGACGTGATTCGGCTCTGATCTCTCGGGTGATCTTGGTCATCTCGGGTCTCGCGGTTTCTACCAGCTCAACCACCTTGCCTCGCTGTTGCGGCGTGAGTTCGAGCGCATCCGCCATCCGCAGAATCATTCGGGGATCGAGACCATATGCGCCGAGCAAGTCGCCACTCCACCCACCACGAGACAGATTCAGGGAACGAGGTCCGTCTTGAGCATCGCGAATGATGACTCGTCGCATTTCGCGCCGCTGCTCGACCTGCGAACCGTCGACCCGCGCTCCGGGCGCCTCAGGCGGAGGCGGCGGCATCTGAGCGTACGCGCCCATTGAACCGAGCAAAACGCCGGCGGCGATGACGGATAACATCCACTTCATGATCTGATCTCCGATGATTTCGCTGAGGTAGGCTTATGTTCGCCCATTTGGACCTCCGTGGAACAAAAAGATCTGAAAACAGTCTGCAAAGTTCTGTGAAGCGAGCATGAATAGGCTGACAAATGACTGACGCCGTCGCAGCATTGCCCTGAATGACCCCTCGAATTCTTCTTGTAGACGACGATCGAGACCTCTCTGCGATGCTTGCAGACTTCATGAAGCACGAGGGCTTCGAAGTCGATCTTGCCGCCGATGATCAGTCCGCGCACAAACACCTGTCTGACGGCGTATTCGATCTCGTTATTCTCGATGTGATGCTCCCGGGTCGCAGTGGCTTTGAAATTCTCAAAGATATTCGTCAGCTCAAGGCGCGTCTCCCCGTCATGATGCTGACGGCACGAGGAGAGACCATCGATCGCATTCTCGGACTCGAGCTCGGTGCCGATGACTATCTTTCAAAGCCTTTCGATCCGCACGAGCTGACCGCTCGAATACGCGCAATACTCAGGCGCACCAGTTCGACTGCAGAGACGTCCGCTCCGGAAACCCTCGTGAATGTTGGTCGTATCACACTCGACCTCAAGCGACGCCGAACCACGGTCGGCTCCGAACCTCTCGATTTGACGAACGCCGAGTTCCGGATACTCCAAGTACTCGCAACAGAAGTCGGACAACCGGTCGAGCGACGCGTACTGACCGAGCGCGCCTTGGGGCGCAAACTGACGCTCTATGATCGAAGTATCGATACGCACGTCAGCAATTTACGGCGGAAGATCGAACGGATCGGAGATTGTGGAATCGAGATACGTTCGGTGCGTGGCACCGGCTATGAACTTCTCGTGATCGATCCCGAATGATCGAATACGCCGCTGATACGCATGAGTAAACTTGCCTTACGGATTTTCGCTTCGTTCTTCACTGCGTTAGTCGTCACGGCGCTCGGGATCGTTGCAGTGACCTCCTGGGCGATCTCCGAACGAAAAAAATCTGCGGAAGCAGAGCTTCTCGCTGCGGCTGAACAAGCCGCCAATGCACTCGCCGATGGCGGCACTTCTTCGCTTACCGACTGGGCGAAAGCGCGCGCACTCGATCCAACCATGACCCTCGAAATCCTCGTCATCGACGAGACCGGCCGCGAACTTCTCGGACGACTCGATCCCTCCGGGACGCTGTTTTCTACGCCCGAAAGCGATGAGGAGCTCGTCTACGATTTCCCGTCCGTGCTTCTCAATCTTCCGTCGCAGATGCCCGAACTCGTCGGTGAGGACGGCGAAACCTTTCGTCTTCAGGCCATACAGAAGCGAACGGGTTTCGCGGTGTTACGCGATGTACCGCTGCCGATCACGATATTCGCACTCCTCATTACCAGCGTGATGAGCTTCTGGTTATCGAGGTCAATCACCCGCCCCATCATCGAAT
>JBMTZJ010000035.1:0-12340 GCA_049455515.1 Steroidobacteraceae bacterium | reverse complement strand
GCCGCTCCGGCCGCTCAGTAATTTCCGTCAAGGAAATCACTGAACGGGAGCGTTAAGCTCCCAAACGAACCCGGGTTGATGGCTCGCCATCTCCCGGGTTCTTTTTTTTGACGTCATGCCTGTCGCTCTTCGTGATGCGCACCTCGTCGCTCGCAGCCGCGAGTGGTTCGCGCGCGCGTATGCGCATTGGCTCGAAGAAATGGGCGCATCGCCGGTAGACGTTGCAGCATCCGCATCGGAAGTGGATGCCGTGCTCTCCCAGCGCGATCGAGAGGTATTGATCATCGAGCGCGACGACCAGCGCGTCGGCTTCGCTGTGCTGCAGCATCGATCCGCCACCGACATTCCTTCCGTCCATCTGCTACACGCGTTCTACGTCAGTCCCGAGTTCCGCGCGCTGGGTGTCGGCGATGCAGCGGCGCGACTGCTTTTCGATCGTTTTAAGGGTCGATGGGAGATTCGATCGCTGTCGAGCGATACGCGCGC
Organism: Steroidobacteraceae bacterium; assembly: GCA_049455515.1. Lineage (GTDB taxonomy): Bacteria > Pseudomonadota > Gammaproteobacteria > Steroidobacterales > Steroidobacteraceae > UBA964. Next base: position 11,854 of record JBMTZJ010000035.1, on the reverse strand, counting down.
GATTGCGTTTTGGAGGCGAGTGACGACCCGTTACACCGAAGGCGTCGTCGATGAGCGCCGGGAGCGCGGCGAGGTCGTTCAGCGTTTTTTGAGCAACGGCGCGAGATAACGTCCCGTATGCGATTTGGCGATACGCGCCACCTCTTCGGGCGTGCCGACCGCGACGAGCTCGCCACCCGCCGATCCGCCCTCGGGTCCGAGATCGATCAACCAGTCGGCCGTCTTGATGACATCGAGATTGTGTTCGATGACCACGACGGTGTTGCCCTCGTCGCGCAATCGCTGCAGTACGCCGAGTAGTTGAGCGACATCGTGAAAGTGCAGACCGGTCGTCGGTTCGTCGAGTACATATAGCGTGCGGCCCGTTGCGCGCTTGGCGAGCTCCCGTGCGAGTTTCACGCGTTGCGCCTCACCCCCCGAAAGTGTGGTCGCGTTCTGGCCGAGTCGCAGATATCCGAGACCGACGTCGAGCAAAGTCTGCAGTTTTGGTTGGACAGCCGGAATACTTTGAAAAAATCGAGCGGCGTCCTCGATGGTCATTTCCAGGACATCGTGGATGCTCTTGCCGCGATACAGAATTTCCAGCGTCTCGCGGTTATAGCGTTTTCCACGGCAGACGTCGCAGGGCACGTACACGTCGGGCAGAAAATGCATTTCGACTCGCATGACACCGTCGCCCTGACAGGCCTCGCAACGTCCGCCTTTGACATTGAAGCTGAAGCGGCCCGCGTCGTAGCCCCGACTGCGCGCCTCCGGAACCTGGGCGAAGAGTTCGCGAAGTCCCGTGAAGACGCCGGTATAGGTCGCCGGGTTGGAGCGTGGTGTTCGTCCGAGCGGACTCTGGTCGATGTCGATGACTCGATCGATGTGTTCGAGGCCCTGCAAGGCGCGGCAAGGCGCGGCATCGTTCGGGCCACCGCCGAGTTCGGCGAGGGCTCGACGCAACAGCGTGTCGTTGATCAGCGTGCTTTTACCGGAGCCTGAGACCCCGGTGACGCAGGTGAAGAGGCCGATGGGAATCTCGACGTCGATATTCTTGAGGTTGTTGCCCGAAGCGCCGAGAACCCGCAGGACACGCGACGGTTGTCGCGGCGTACGTAAAGCCGGGATGGCAATTTGCAGATCGCCCGAAAGATAACGCCCCGTCAGTGACTGCGGATTCGAGCGCACCTCGGCGGGCGTTCCCTGCGCGACGATCATGCCGCCGTGCACGCCGGCGCCGGGGCCAAGATCGATCACGTGATCGGCAGCGAGTATGGCTTCCTCGTCGTGTTCGACCACGATGACGGTATTTCCGAGATCGCGCAGCCGCTGCAGTGTGGCGAGAAGGCGGGAGTTGTCTCGCTGATGCAAGCCGATCGAGGGTTCATCGAGGATGTACATCACACCCGTAAGACCGGAGCCGATTTGACTCGCGAGCCGGATACGCTGCGCTTCGCCGCCAGAGAGCGAATCGGCGCCGCGATCTAATGTGAGATAGCCGAGGCCGACGTCGACCAGAAATCGCAGTCGGTCGAGGACCTCGCGTGCCACCTTACCGGCAACTTCGCCACGCCAGCCCGGCAATTCCATCGTCTCAAAGAATCGAGCGGCCTCATCGACGGGCAATCGCGCAATATCCGGTAACGATCGGCCCGCCACGAAGACGTGACGCGCGGTCCGATTGAGACGGCAGCCGCCGCAGTCCGGACACGGTCTCCAGCCCTGATAGCGTGCGAGTTCCTCGCGCACGGCTGGAGACTCGGTCTCGCGATAGCGTCTCTCGATGTTACGCAGCATTCCTTCGAAGGGATGAGTCCGCTTGGTGAGGCGCCCCTTCGCAAGGGGATAAATGAATTCGATTTCCTCATCACCACTGCCGTACAGCAGTATCTGGCGAATGTTTTCGGGGAGCTCCTGCCACGGTTCCTCGATGTCGAACCCGTAATGCTGTGCGAGAGTGCTGATGAGCTGCAGGTAATGCGCGTTGTGACGATCCCAGCCGCGTACGGCACCGCCCGCAAGTGACAGATGGGGAAACGCGACGACCCGCGCCGGGTCAAAGAATTCCTGCTGACCGAGTCCGTCGCAGGTCTCGCAAGCGCCCGCGGGACTATTGAAGCTGAACATCTTCGGTTCGAGCAGTGGTACGCCATATCCGCACTGGGAACAGGCGTGACGATTCGAGAACAGTAATGGAGCTGACGCTGCGATTTTCGGCTCGCCAGCGCTTTCCATGGGCTCGATGCGTACCGTGCCCTCGGAGAGGCGCAGTGCTGTTTCGAATGATTCGGCGAGACGTTGGGTGGCGTCGGGCCGCACGCGCAGACGATCGACCACGGCATCGATGTCGTGCTTCCGCCGCGGATCGAGTTTGGGCGGCTGATCGAGTTCCACGACCGAGCCATCGATCCGGGCGCGCACGAACCCCTGAGACTGCAGATCACGTAAGACGACTTCGTGATCGCCTTTGCGTTGTTGCACGAGCGGCGCAAGAACGAGGAGGGGCGTGCCTTCGGCAAGACGCATCACCTGATCGACCATCTGACTCACGGTTTGCGCTTCGAGTACGACGTCGTGCTCAGGGCAGCGCGGCAGACCGGCGCGGGCGAACAGCAGTCTGAGGTAGTCGTAAATTTCTGTGACGGTGCCCACCGTCGAGCGTGGATTATGGGACGCCGCTTTTTGCTCGATCGCGATGGCGGGCGAGAGGCCCTCGATGTGATCGACGTCGGGCTTGTCCATCATGGACAAGAATTGACGGGCATAGGCCGACAGCGACTCGACGTATCGCCGCTGACCCTCGGCGTAGAGGGTGTCGAAGGCGAGGGAAGATTTGCCCGACCCCGAGAGCCCAGTCACCACGACCAGTCGGTCCCGGGGAATCTCGAGATCCAGGTTGCGTAGGTTATGGGTGCGGGCGCCGCGTATCCGAATCGGTTGCATGGACCGGCATTAATCAAGAAAAACAGCCGGTTAGTGTACCTCCGGGTGGGCACCATCGAGGGGGTTTCTGGGCTTAACCGGACGATTTTCGCGATGCAGCAGGGGCGGGGGCCGATTAGAATATCGGCTCGTTTTCACCGCCCTTCGTCGCTCACCCCCTCCATCCCTCTGCTCACCTCGGGGGTCGGGAGGCGTGCCGGCCGAGGGGCCCGCTCAAGGGAAGGGTTCAACATGGCGCGTGGCATCAACAAAGTCATTCTCGTCGGTAACCTCGGGCAAGACCCGGATACCAAGGCCATGCCCTCGGGCATGACGGTCTGCAACCTTCGCATCGCCACCTCCGAGAGTTGGAAAGACAAACAGTCCGGCGAAATGAAGGAGCAAACCGAGTGGCATAGCGTCGCCATGTTCGGTCGCCTCGCCGAGATCGCCGGTGAGTATCTGCGCAAAGGTTCACAGGTCTACATCGAAGGCCGGCTGCGCACCCGTAAGTGGCAAGACAAAAGCGGTAACGATCGCTACACCACCGAAATCGTCGCCAACGAAATGCAAATGCTCGGCAGCGGTCGCGGTATGGGCGGCGAGGGCCGCGCACCGGGTGGTCGCGCCTCGGGCGGAGAGCCCGATGGCGATCCGGGCCGCAGCAGCACCGAGAAAGACGATTTTGATGACGACATTCCCTTTTAAGCTCGCGCACCGACCGATGCACGCCTGACGCATGGACGATTCCAGACCGCCGACCGCCCGGTATTACATCAAGACCTACGGTTGCCAGATGAACGAGTACGACTCTGCCCGAATGGGCGACGTACTCGCAGCCAGCTCAGGCATGCAGGCCACGGATAATCCTGCCGAGGCCGACATCCTGCTCGTCAACACCTGCTCGGTTCGCGAAAAGGCCGAGTCCAAGGTGTTTTCTTTGCTCGGTGAATGGAAGCAAATCAAAGATTTGCGCCCTGGCGTCATCATCGGGGTCGGCGGCTGTGTGGCAAGCCAAGAGGGCGACCAACTCGTCAAGGCTGCGCCTCAAGTCGATCTCGTGTTCGGGCCGCAAACCGTGCATCGCCTCCCTCAAATGATTTCCGAGCTGCGTCAGCAGGGTCGTGCGGTCGTCGACGTCAGCTTTCCCGAGATCGAAAAATTCGATCATCTCCCGGCGCCGCGCGCAGAGGGGCCGACGGCGTTCGTGTCCATCATGGAAGGCTGCAGCAAGTACTGCAGTTTTTGCGTCGTACCGTACACGCGTGGCGATGAGATCAGTCGACCGCTCGACTCGGTCATCGAAGAGGTGGGGCGGCTTGCCGCGCAGGGTGTGCGCGAGGTCACGCTACTCGGTCAAAACGTCAACGCCTACCGCGGCGCGATGTCCGACGGCGCGCTCGTCGACCTTGCGACGCTGCTGCATCATGTTGCGGCCATCGAGGGGATCGAGCGTATTCGGTTCACCACGTCGCACCCGCTCGAGTTCGACGACAGTCTCATCGAAGCCTATGCCAGCATTCCGAAGCTCGCCAACCATCTGCACCTGCCGGTGCAGTCCGGGTCCGATCGCGTTCTCGCGCTGATGAAGCGCGGGTACACGGCGCTCGAGTTCAAATCGCGCATTCGTCGGCTTCGCGAGGTTCGACCGACCATCTCCGTGACTTCCGATTTCATCGTCGGTTTTCCTGGCGAGACCGAGCGCGATTTCGAAGCCACGATGACGCTGGTTCGCGATCTGTCGATCGATCAATCTTTCAGTTTTCTCTATAGCCGCCGACCCGGGACACCTGCCGCATCGCTTCCCGACGAAGTGCCACACGAACACAAGCAGGCGCGTCTCACGCGGCTGCAGGCCTTGCTCGAAGAAAACGCGCGTGCACGTAGTGCATCGTTGGTGTGGACGGTGCAGCGGGTACTCATCGAACGGCCCTCCCGCAAAGACGAGTCCGAACTTGCCGGACGCACCGAAGACAATCGTTGGGTCAATTTTCCGGGCCCTGCGCGACTGATCGGTTGCTTTGTCGATGTCGAGATCACCGAGGCGAGACCTCATTCGCTGCGCGGCCGTATCGTCGCAGCCGAGCCTGCGCATGGCTGATTCCCCCTCGATCGGCGTGCGCGAGTTCACCCTCGATCCACCAGACAATGAACGGCTCGCCAATCTTTGCGGCCCGCTCGACGAAAACCTGCGACTGATCGAGTCCCGACTCGGCGTCGAGATGCGCCGACGTGGCAGCGCCTTTCGCGTTCAGGGCGATAAAGCGACGGCTGCCGAGTCGTTGTTGCGCGAGCTTTTCCGCTTGAGCCGTACCGAGGACATCACGCCCGAGACCGTCCACCTTGCACTACGTGATCACGATGTACCGAGTGCGGTGCCCTCATCGACATCCGATCCGGCCGCAAGCCGTGACGAGGCTGATGAAGCCGAGGCGGGTTTGCGCACACTGCGCGGGACGATTCGTGCCCGTGGCCCCAACCAGCGCGAGTATCTGCGTCGCATCCGTCGTAACGACCTGACTTTCGGCGTCGGTCCGGCGGGGACGGGCAAGACGTATCTCGCCGTGGCGTGTGCCGTCGAAGCGTTACAAGCTGATCGCGTGCGTCGCATCGTGCTCGTTCGGCCCGCTGTCGAGGCGGGTGAGCGCCTCGGGTTTTTACCGGGCGATCTCACACAAAAGGTCGACCCTTATCTTCGTCCGATGTACGACGCGCTCTACGAAATGATGGGCTTCGATCGCGTTGCGAAACTCATCGAGCGTAACGTCATCGAAGTCGCGCCTCTGGCATTCATGCGCGGACGATCGCTCAACGACTCCTTCATCATTCTCGACGAGGCGCAGAACACCACCGTCGAACAAATGAAGATGTTCCTCACGCGGATCGGCTTCGGGTCGCGCGCCGTCGTGACGGGTGACGTGACGCAAACCGATTTGCCGGCGGGAAAGCTCTCGGGTTTACGCCATGTACTCGAGGTGCTGCACAACGTTCAGGGCGTCGGGTTTCAGTTTTTCGAGGCGCGCGATGTCGTTCGGCATCCGCTCGTCCAGCGCATCGTGCAGGCCTACGAGGCGCGTGAGGGGGACGGCCCATGAGCCGTACCGCGCGTGAATTACTCGTGGAGGTTCGCAGCAACGTTCGTCGCGGAGCGCCCTCCAATCTGCGGATCTCGCGCTGGGCGCGTGCCGCAGCCGGAACACGAGGCCGGAACGCCGAGCTCGCATTACGCATCGTCGGTGCGGCGGAGGGGCGACGGCTCAATCTGTTGTGGCGCGGACGCGATTACGCGACGAACGTACTCTCTTTTCCGGCGCCTGCCGGCACGCGGGGCAGTCTTGCGGCGCGATCTCTCGGCGACATCGTCATCTGCGCGCCCATCGTCGCTCGTGAGGCACGTCAACAAGACAAACGCCCCGATCACCACTGGGCTCATCTCGTCGTTCATGGCGTCCTGCACTTACTCGGGTACGACCACGAAAACGAACCCGATGCCGAACGAATGGAGCGACGAGAGCGTCGCGTCCTCGCCGACTTCGGCATTCCCGATCCCTACCGTATTTCTTCTTCTGTTTCGGAGTCCTGATGACTAACCCGCGTTACAGTTCGATGAGCTGGATGCGCAAGCTCGGCCGCGCCCTATCGGGTGAGGCCGAAGACCGCGACGATCTCGTTCAGCTGATGCGGCAGGCGTTGTCGCGTGGTCTGATCGACGCCGACGCGCTGCAGATGCTCGAGGGGGTGCTGACGGTGTCCGATCTGCAAGTGCGCGACATCATGGTGCCTCGCGCCCAGATGGTCGCCGTGCATCGCGACGACTCACCCGAAAAACTGCTGCCGATCATCGTCGAGTCGGGGCACTCCCGCTTTCCGGTCATCGATGACGATCGCGACGATGTCGTCGGTATCCTGCTCGCCAAAGACGTCTTACGTCTCTCCGCGATCGATCGCGAGCAGGAGTTCGACATTCGCGAGTGTATGCGGCCCGCAGTGGTTGTTCCGGAATCTAAGCGCGTCAACGTATTGCTCAAAGAATTTCGTCGGAACCGAAATCATATGGCCATCGTGGTCGACGAATACGGCGGCGTCTCGGGTCTCGTGACGATCGAAGACGCGCTCGAAGAAATCGTCGGCGAGATCGACGACGAGTTCGACGTCGAGGACGATCAGAACATTCGCAAAGAGTCAGCAGGGCAATTCGTCGTTCGTGGCGGTACGCCGATCGACGAGTTCAACGACTATTTTGGCACGACGCTATCGGACGAGGAGTTCGATACCGTTGCCGGCATCGTCATGAAGCAATTCGGTCGGCTGCCCCGGCGCGGTGAAACGATAGTCATCAGCGACATCGAGTTTCGGGTACTGCGTGCCGATCGCCGACGCGTCGATGCCTTCAAGGTCATTCCCCCGAACGATGTCACGCCCATCGAAGAGCGGGGAGGCGGCGACTGAGCGACTCGATCGGCATCGCGAAGCCGCTCTCGGCAGCATGGCGCAGTCACATCGTCGCGCTGACGAGCGGGGCCGCGCTCTCCCTGGCCTTCGCGCCGTTCGGATTTTGGCCGCTCGCCGTTGTGGCGCCGGCGATTTTGTTCGGGCTGTGGCAGGGCGTTTCGCCACGACGCGCGGCCTCGATCGGTTTCGCTTTCGGTTGCGGAACCTTCGCAGCGGGTACGTACTGGCTGTACGCCAGCATCAACGGATTTGGTAAGGCACCAATCTGGCTCGCGCTCGGTTTGATGGCGGCGCTCGTCATCGTGATGGCGTCGTATCACGCTTTACTCGGTTACGTTGCCAATCGACTGATGCCCGAGCGTGGTGCCATGCGTTGGCTCGTCGGTCTTCCTGCGGGCTGGGCGTTGCTCGAGTGGGTGCGCGGCTGGTTCCTGTCGGGGTTCGGTTGGTTGTCTCTGGGGTACTCGCAAACCGATGCCTGGCTGGCGGGCTGGGCGCCGGTCGGTGGCGTCTACACGCTGTCTTTGCTGCTCACGATGATGGCCGGCGCGCTCGTCATGTGGCGAGTCGAGGGACGTCACGCGCTGCGAGTCGTGATTCCGGTGCTCGCCCTGCCGTGGATCGTCGGGTTTTCTTTGATGCGCATCGAGTGGACCGAAGCATCGGGAGCGCCGGTCGATGTCGCCATCGTGCAGGGCGCAATTCCTCAAGATCAAAAATGGCTCGCCGACAATCGCGATGAAAGTCTGCGTCGGTATCGTGATCTCACTCTGTCTGCGCTCGGCACTCCGCTCATCGTTTGGCCGGAGGCGGCGGCGCCCGATTTGGCGAACAACCTCGTGCCCTATCTCAACGATCTGGCAGATGCGGCGCGTCAGCGAGGGTCGAGTTTGCTGCTCGGGCTCATTCGTGCGGAGCCGGGGGAGCTCGACGAGCAGGGCGAGCCGCGAGTCGATTACTTCAATTCGATACTGGCGCTCGATGAGAATGTCACCTGGTACGACAAACACCATCTCGTGCCATTCGGCGAGTTCTTTCCGGTGCCGGAGGCCGTTCGGCGTTGGATGCGCCTCATGAATCTGCCGTACTCCGATTTCTCGCGGGGAGCGGCGCAGCAGCCGCCTTTGCGTATCGCCGGACTCGCGCTGTCGGCCAGCATTTGTTACGAAGATGCTTATGCCAGTTCGCAGATCGTATCGGCACGTGAATCAACGGCGCTCGTCAACGTGACCAACGATGCTTGGTTCGGACGCTCCACTGCACGACATCAGCATCTGCAGATTTCACGGATGCGCGCGATCGAGGATCAAAGATTTCTCATACGGGCAGCCAACGACGGAATCTCCGCGGTGATCGGGCCGCGTGGCGAGTTCGTTGCGCGCGCGGCGGATTTCGAAGCCGTCGTCTTGCGTGCGACGGTGACGCCGCGAAGCGGCACACCGCCGTACCTGCGTTTCGGGAATTCCCCTTTTCTCGTGTGGGCCGTCCTCGGAGTCCTGGCCGCCATGTGGGTCGGACGTCGCAAGCTGAACTCGATCTGAACTTTCATCCGTTTACGGTGTCTAGGAGTCTCGTGTCCATGCACTGGGTTTTAACCATGTCCCGACGTCCGTTCGTTCGTCGCAGCCTTGCGGCTGTGTTCGCCATCCTCGTCTTCACGGCCTGTCAGCCGAAAAGCTCCAATGCCGAAAGTGCAGCACTCGCGACGCTGGCGCAGGCGCCTGCATCCAATGCCGCCGTCGTGCCCGCGCCGGGCGTGGCGCTGCCCGATTTCGCATCACTCGTCGAGCAGCACGGCCGAGCGGTGGTGAATATCTCCACCAAGGGTAAACGCGTGCGCGCTGGTGTTCCCGGTATGTCTCCGGACGATCCGTTCTTCGAGTTTTTCCGTCGCTTCGGCGTGCCCGGAGCGCCGGGAGGTCGCGGCGGTGCGCCGAGTGATGGCGACGATGAAGGCATGCGCCGTCCAGGCGGTGAGGGTTCAGGTTTTATCGTCAGTAACGACGGCTACATCCTGACCAATGCGCACGTCGTCGATGAGTCAGAAGAGGTCACCGTCCGTCTCACCGATCGTCGTGAATTCACGGCGCGCATCGTAGGGCTCGACAAGCCCACCGATGTCGCTGTACTCAAGATCGCGGCCAAAGATTTGCCGGTCGTTCGAATCGGCAATCCCGCCAAGCTCCGCCCCGGCGAGTGGGTGTTGGCCATCGGCTCGCCATTCGGTTTCGATAATTCGGCGACCGCCGGCATCGTGAGTGCGACGGCACGGGGTTTGCCCGGCGGCGACTCGAACTACGTCAACTTCATCCAGACCGACGTAGCAGTGAACCCCGGTAACTCGGGCGGCCCGCTGTTCAACCTCGCGGGTGAGGTCGTTGGCATCAACTCACAAATCTACAGTCGCTCGGGCGGCTACATGGGTATTTCGTTTGCGATCCCGATCGACGTTGCGGTGAGCGTACGTGATCAAATCATCGCGAAGGGTCGCGTCAGTCGCGGCAAGATCGGTGTGTCGATCCAGCAGGTCGATGCGACGCTCGCCGAGAGTTTCGGTCTCGATCGACCGCGCGGCGCACTCGTCGGCGGTGTCGAGGAAGGCGGTCCTGCGAGCAAGGCCGGCTTGCGACAGGGCGACATCATCTTGTCCGCCAACGGTCGCCTCATCGAGCGCTCCGAAGAACTGCCGACCATCATCGGTGCGATCCGTCCGGGCACCGAAGTCACGCTCGAGGTCTGGCGCGATCGCGCGAAGCGTAACGTCAAGGTTCGTGTCGCCGAGCTCGAGCCTCCGGGTCCGACGGTGGCCGACGCCGGCAAGCCAGATCCGGCGAGTTCCGCCGATCGCTTGGGGCTCGTCGTCCGCGATCTGACTGCCGAAGAGCGTAGCGGCTCCAGCTCGAGCCCTGATCCCCGAAATCCGCGAGGTTCTCGCGCACCGCTACCCGAGGGCGTACTCGTCGTGCGCGCTCAGGGTGCCGCGCGCGATGCCGGTGTGCAGCGCGGAGACTTCGTGCTCAACGTCAACGGCCGTTCCGTCAAAACCGCCAAGGAGTTTCGCGAGGCGGTGGACAAGGCGGGTAAGGCAGTCGCCTTGCTCGTGCAACGCGGCAATTCACAGATCTTCATTCCCGTTCGCGGTGATTGATCTTGGGGGCCGTAAGCCCCTGAAGCCCTAAACCGACCGCCCCGACGCTGCAGCGTCGGGCGCGGTCGTGTACCATCGCCCCTCGCCAAAAAGGCGGTTTCTCCCGATCAATCTGGCCACGGGCTTCCACATGGATGAGCGTTACGAGCCGGCCGCCGTCGAGCGGTCTGCGCAGCAGTATTGGAACGAGGCGCGCAGTTTTGCCGCCACCGAAGACACGTCCAAGGGGAAGTTTTACTGCCTTTCCATGTTCCCGTATCCGTCGGGGCGGCTGCACATGGGGCATGTGCGCAACTACACGATTGGCGATGTGCTCTCTCGCTTCGCGCGTATGCAGGGGCGCAATGTTTTGCAGCCGATGGGTTGGGATGCCTTCGGCCTGCCTGCCGAGAACGCCGCGATGGCCAACGGCGTTGCCCCGGCGAAGTGGACGCGCGACAACATCGCCTACATGAAGAAGCAGTTGCAGGCCCTCGGCTTCGCGCTCGATTGGGAGCGGGAAGTCGCGACCTGCGACCCGTCGTACTACCGATGGAATCAGTGGCTCTTCTTGCGCATGCGCGAGAAAGGTATCGCCTACAAGAAAACCGGCGTGGTGAATTGGGATCCGATCGATCAGACCGTGCTGGCCAACGAGCAGGTCATCGACGGCCGCGGATGGCGTACGGGGGCGCTCGTCGAGAAACGCGAGATCCCGATGTATTACCTCAACATCACCGCGTATGCGGACGAGTTGCTCGGTGACCTCGGCACCCTCGAGGGTTGGCCCGAGCGCGTCAAGATCATGCAGGCGAATTGGATCGGCCGCAGTGAAGGTGCCGAGGTGGCGTTTCCCTTGGCCGATGACGCCGTCGCTGCGCTGCACGCTGCGGGTCAAGAGGGGAAAACACTCAAAGTATTCACGACGCGTGCCGACACGCTGTTCGGCGTGACGTTCATGGCGGTCGCCGCGGAGCATCCGCTCGCGCTGGCGGCCGGTGCTCGCGATCCTGCGTTGCAGGCTTTCATCGACGAATGTCGACGTGGCAGCACCATGGAGGCCGATGTCGCCACCATGGAAAAGAAGGGGCGGCGTACCGGTTTACACGTCCTGCACCCCTTCACCGGCAAACCCGTAGAAGTTTGGGTCGCCAACTACGTTCTCATGGGTTACGGCGAAGGCGCAGTCATGGGCGTGCCGGCTCACGACGAGCGTGACTTCGAATTCGCTTCGAAGAACGGTATCGACATCGTCACCGTCGTGCGTCCGCACGATGCTGAATGGCAGAAGGTCGCGGCGCCGTGGCAGGCATCGTACGGTGAGTATGGCGTCACGGTCGATTCGGGAGAGTTCTCCGGGCTCACCTCTTT
>JBMTZJ010000034.1:0-12391 GCA_049455515.1 Steroidobacteraceae bacterium | reverse complement strand
TGGTGGTTTCGCGAACCGAAACCGGAAGAGAGGCCGTCGGGCGTGGGCGCAGCCTCGGATCCGTCTGCGCTACCGGGACGCACTCTCAAAGAGGCCGTCAGCGAAGGACGTTTCTGGATTTTGTGGACTTCCGTTGCGCTGATCACGCTCGCTTATGCGGGCGCATTGGTGTTTTTGCCTTCCATGCTGAAGCAACGGAACTTCGACCCGACCAGCGTTGCGACGGTGCTCAGCGTATTCGGGCTGTCCATTTTTGCCGGTCGCATCATCACGGGGCTGTTACTCGACCGTTTTTGGGCACCCCTCGTGACACTTCCGATTCTTTGTTTACCTGCCGTTTCCTGCTGGATGCTGATGGGTGATGCACCGCTCGGATTCACCATGGCCGTTCTGGCTGCATTTTTTATGGGGTTCGCCTCGGGCGCGGAAACCGATCTGATCGCCTATTTGGCGGGCCGATATTTCGGCATGAAGAGCTACGGACAGATCTACGGCGTGCAGTACATGGCTTTCGGCCTGATGGCCGCGCTGTCGCCGACGCTGTATGGATGGGTTCGTGACACGACCGGCAGTTTTGATCCGATGTTGATCGCCGCGGCGATCATGTTTCTCGTTGGGGCATTTTTGCTGTTGTTACTCGGCCCGTATCCGGATTTTAGTCGTAACCCCACGACACCCAACCGAGCTGCCAGCTGATCAGGATGAATCCGCCGAAGATGATTCGGTACCAGGCAAAGATCGCAAAAGAATGCTGGCTGACGTAGCGGATGAGCAGACGAATCGCGAACAGCGCCGCGAAGAATGACACCACGCTGCTCAAAATAATCGACTGAGCCTCTTCTGCGGTGATGGGTTCGCGCGTATCGAGCAGCTTGTACCCGGTTGCCGCGAACATCACCGGAATCGCCACGAAGAACGAAAACTCCGCGGCCGTCTTCCGCGATAAGCCCGTCAGCAAACCACCGAGTATGGTCGCGGCCGATCGACTGGTGCCCGGGATCAGGGCCAGCATTTGGAAAAGCCCGACCTTGAATGCATCGAGCGGCTGCAGTTGGTCCACCGACGTGACACGCTCCTCGTGCGTTCGGCGCTCCGCCCAAAGAATGAGCACGCCGCCGATCACGAGTGCGAGTGCGACCGGAATGGGCGCGAACAGCACGCTGCGGATCGTGTCTTCGAACAGCAAGCCGGCCACGGCGGCCGGCAGGAAGGCCAAGAACAAGTTGAGCGCAAACAGCTGAGACTTGCGGTCGCTCATTAATGTTGTGCCGATACTCCAGAGGCGTTGTCGGTATTCCCAGCACACCGCCAGAATGGCTGCGCCCTGAACGACGATAAGTTGACGAAAGCCGATATCCCCTTCCGGGTCGAGCAACGCCCGAGTGATGACGAGATGCCCGGTGCTCGAAATCGGCAAGAACTCTGTGAGGCCTTCGACGAGGCCGATGATGACGTCGATGATCCAGTCAGCCATGTCAGTCCGGTATTTTTTGACCGCGGGTTTCGATGACCCAGCCCATGCCGAGCAATCCGATCAGCGGAATGAAGCCGACCAAGAACAGCGTATTGAGCACTACACTCGGGTCGCCGGCGCCCGCTGCCGCCACCGAGCCCACGAAGAAGGGCCCTGCCGCCGCGACAACGCGCCCGATGTTGTAGGTGAAGCCCGAACCCGTGGCTCGCAGGCGTGTTGGGAACAGCTCAGGCAGGTAGAACGTGAAGCTACCGAAGACGCCGAACACCGTCAGACCGATGAAGAAATACATATAGAGCCGAATTTGCGGCGGCAGATCGAGACCGAAGGTCGCGAGCAGCGAGACGGCAGAACATCCGAGATAGATGGCGAACATCGGCCTGCGGCCCCAGCGCTTGGCAAGCGGGATGGTCAGCAAGGTGCCGATCAGGCCGCCCAGATTGAAGATCGTCGTGGCCTGTGTTTTCCAGGATTCGGTGAGGATGCTCGTCGCGGTGCGGTCGAGACCGAGTTGCAGCGCCTCGGCCTGCGCGAGCCCTGCGACCACCACTGGAATAAACGCGTTACAGCTCCACCATGTCAGGAGCGCAGTCAAGGCGACCAGCAGCGCGCTGCGTGTGCGCGGCCAGATTTCGGGTGTGAAAAGCTCGCGAAGTCGCGGCGGCGGTGCCGTGGCGGCCGCCGATTGCCAGCGTTCCGGTTCCTTGACGAAGGTACGTACCCAGATGGCAAAAGCGGCAGGCAGTAATCCGAAGATCAGCACGTAGCGCCAAGACACTTCGGGAACGTCTGCAAAGAAATGCCCCGCGACCACCGCATTGACGGCCGTGGCGAGGAATAGCCCGAAGGGTGCGGCGGTGTAGAGCACTGCACCCGCTTCGACGCGTTGATCTTCGGGAACGACTTCTGCGACGAGCGCGCATCCTGCTGCCCATTCACCGCCGATGCCGAGGCTCGCGATAATTCGACAGACGATGAGCTGCTCGATGCTGGTGACGAAAGCACACAGCGCGGTACCCACGGCGTAGAGCACCATGGTGATGAGCAGCACGCGCTTTCGGCCATAGCGGTCTGAGATGGGTCCGAATAGCACGCCGCCGACGGCCCAGCCGACGAGAAAGATGGCCGTAATGAGACCGGTCCAGTAGAGCGTCGCGGAGCGGGCTTCCGGCGAGCCGATTTCGAGGCCGAGCAGTGTCGGAATCGCGTTGGGAGCGACGTAGTTGAACAGCAGACCGTCAAAGATATCGAAGCCCCAGCCGAGCCAGGCGGCGAACAAGACGATCCACTGATAGCGGGTCAAGCGCAGCATCGGAGCCCCCTCCCGAGTCTCGAGTCAGCGGCGTGCAGCGTTAACGGCATCGCGCAGCTCGAGTGTCGCACGTCGTGCTGCGCTCGCGAAGTCCTCGCCCTGACTGGCATAGAGAATGCCGCGGGAGGAGTTGATCACGAGCCCGCGACCATCGGCTCTACGCCCGTTCCGCACGGCTTTTTCGATGTCCCCGCCCTGAGCGCCGATGCCGGGAACGAGGAAGGTCATCTCGCCCGTGATGCGACGGATGTCTGCGAGTTCGTCGGGATAGGTCGCTCCGACGACGAGCAGGCAGTTGCCACGCGAGTTCCATTCTTTGGCGACTTTTTCGGCGACGAGTTGGTAGAGCTTTCGACCCCCGACGTCGAGATCCTGCAATTCGCGTGCGCCGGCGTTGGAGGTCCGGCACAGCACGACGACGCCCTTGTCGGCATGCTCGAGGAAGGGTTCGGCGGAATCGCGACCAAGATACGGGTTGATGGTCACGGCATCCGCGCCATAGCGTTCGAAGGCTTCGCGCGCGTATTTCTCTGCTGTGCTGCCGATGTCACCCCGTTTGGAGTCGAGAATCACCTGTATGCCGGGCGCTTTTTGACGAATGTACCGGATGGTCTCGAGCAGCTGATCTTCGGCGCCGACGGCTGCGTAGTGTGCGATCTGCGGCTTGTAAGCACAGGCGAGATCCGCCGTCGCATCGATGATGGAGCGGTTGAACTCGAGAATCGCCTGCGGTCGTCGCCGCAGATGCGCCGGGAACCGCTCGATCTCAGGATCGAGACCGACGCAGACGAGAGATTGCGTCGACGTCATTGCGGCATCGAGCCGTTGAAGAAACGTGGAGGCGCTCATGATGGAGCGGCAGTTTAACCGCAGCCGTGGTTCGTGGGGGCGTCCGACTCAGGCGGGCTCAAGATTGGCGTACTGCAGCATCAGCCATTTGCTGCCCGTACTTTCGAAATTGACTTGGACACGAGCGTGCGGCCCTTGGCCTTCGATATTGAGTACGACACCCATGCCGAACTTGGCATGCCGTACACGCGCCCCCAGCCGAAGCCCCGGCGCCACCGGCTCACTGCGTAACGCTGCAGGCCCCGCAGTCCGCGCGAACGAGGGCGATCGTGCCGCCGTCGCGCCATAGGCTTGGGATCCGTGAACCCTCGGGCGAACCTCCTCGAGCAGCTCCTCGGGGATTTCCTTGATGAACCTGGAGGGTTGGCCGTAGCTGTCGATACCGTGCAGACGCCGCTGCTCCGCGTACGTGAGATAGAGCTGCTGCATCGCCCGGGTCATCCCGACATACGCGAGGCGACGTTCTTCTTCGAGCGAATCGAGATCATTGAGCGAGCGCTGGTGCGGGAATAACCCGTCTTCGAGTCCCGCAAGGAACACCAGCGGGAATTCGAGGCCCTTGGCGGTGTGCAGCGTCATCATCTGAATACAGTCTTCCCAGGCCTCGGCCTGTCCCTCGCCCGATTCCAGCACGGCATGTGCAAGAAAGGCTTCGAGGGGCGGCAGCTCTTCGCCATCGACACGCTCGGGCTCGAAGCCGCGCGCGGCCGAGACCAATTCGAGCAGGTTTTCCACGCGGGCTTCGCCGCGATCGGCTTTTTCTTTGCGATGGTGTTCGAGTAGCCCGCTCGCATTCAGCACTTGGTCGACGATCTCGTGGAGTTCGAGACCCCGCGTATCTTCGGCGAGGCGATCAATCAACTGAGTGAAGCCCTGGACGGATGCCGCTGCTTTGGCGCCGAGCGCACCCGAGATCAGGGTCGCTGCCGTCCAGAGTGAGCCGCCGGCAGCCCGAGCGTGCTCGCGCAGGGTGTCCACGCTCTTCGCGCCGATACCTCGGGTTGGCAAATTGACGACCCGCTCGAAAGACGTATCGTCGTGTCGGTTGGACACGAGCCTGAGATACGCCAGCGCGTCCTTGATTTCGGCTCGCTCGAAGAATCGCAGTCCTCCGTACACCTTGTACGGAATGCGAGCCGACATGAATACCTCTTCGAAGACGCGCGACTGCGCGTTGGATCGATAGAGAATGGCGATATCGCGCCGATTTCCTCCGCGCGCCGTCCATTCTTTGATGCGCTGCAGTACGAACTCCGCTTCGTCCCGTTCGTTGAAGGCGGCGTAGAGACGAATCGGATCTCCCCGCGTGCCGCTCGTCCAAAGATTTTTACCGAGACGCCCGCTGTTGTTGGCGATGAGCGCGTTCGCGGCGTCGAGGATGGTGCCGGTCGAGCGATAGTTCTGTTCGAGCTTGATCAGCCGGGCGTGTGGAAAGTCGCGTCGAAAGGTTTGCAGGTTCTCGACCCGTGCCCCGCGCCAGCGGTAGATCGATTGATCATCATCACCCACGGCGAATGGCGCGCCTTCGGAACCGACGAGCAGCTTGGTCCACGCGTATTGGATCGTATTCGTGTCCTGAAACTCGTCGACCAGAACGTGCTGGAAGCGACGGCGATAATGACCCAGCATCTCGGGGTTGTCGCGCCATAGTTCGAAAGCGCGCAAGAGCAGCTCTGCGAAGTCGACGACACCCGCCCGCTGGCAGGCGTCTTCGTAATCTTGGTAGAGCTTGATGAATTGGCGACGCGTGGGATCGTTCCCGTCCTTTAGGGCCTTCGGACGCATCCCCTCATCTTTGTTTTGGTTGATGAAATACTGGATGTCTCGCGGAACCCAGCGAGTCTCGTCGAGCGCTTGGGCTTTGAGGAGTTTTTTGATCAACCGTAGCTGGTCGTCACCGTCGAGAATCTGAAAAGACTGTGGCAGGTTGGCTTCGCGCCAATGCAATCGCAGCAAACGATGCGCGATGCCGTGGAAGGTGCCGATCCAGAGTGCCGCGCCCGGCATCCCGAGCAACGCCTCGATACGCGCGCGCATTTCACCGGCGGCCTTATTGGTGAAGGTGACGGCGAGAATGCTGTGAGCCGACGCACCTTCAGCTTCGATCAACCATGCAACGCGATGCGTCAGCACCCGTGTCTTGCCGCTGCCGGCACCGGCGAGGACGAGCACAGGCCCGATCGGTGCCGTAACGGCTTCGCGCTGCGCGTCGTTAAGCGGATTGAGGATGGGCGAGACGTCCATGAGAGGGTCGCGATTCTAGTTCGAATCGACCGAGCCGCTTAAGAATTTTTCTCGGAGTCTTTCGCGCGCGCTTCTTCGACGAACCCCAGCAACGCCGATACCAGTGTCAGTAATACCGGTCCGATGATGAGCCCGATACCGCCGAATGCTGCGGCGCCACCGATCACACCCATGAATACGGCGAGCGTCGAGACGTGTGCGTGCTTCGATACCAGAAAAGGGCGAAGAAAATTATCGGAGATCGCAATGACGGCGCCCCAAGCCAGCATGAACAGTGCGGCACCGGTACGCCCCGTGCCGAGCAGCACCACGACGGCCGGCGCCCAAACGAACGCCGTTCCTCCAGCGGGCAGCAAAGAGAGGAGACCCGCCAGCACGCCGAAGACCACCGGGGAGGGAAGTCCCGTCAACGCGAAGCCTATTCCCGTCAGTGCGCCCTGAAAAAGCGCGGTGAGACCCGAGCCATAGACCACGGCACGGATCGTGTTGGCCACGAGCGCGAAGAGTTGCTCCCGACGCCCGTGATCGATGGGCAGTAAATGCGCGATCCGAACGACGAAGTGCCGGCCATCACGCAACATGAAAAACAGGAGGAACAACATCAGCAGGAAGGCGAGCGTGGTATTGAGCGCTCCGAGCACCATCTGACTACCCAAGTTCGCGGCATACCGGAGCAGGGTTTGTCCGATCGTTACGAGGAACCCTGTGATCTCCGCCGGGTCGAGATCGAGTGTCTCGGTGAGCCAGGCGACAGCTCCATGGACGACCGGGTAGTCGCCAAGACGATCGACGAGGGATCCATCGATTCGCCAGTCGCTGTGCTGCATGCTGTCGATCAAGGCCCGTCCTTGCTCAATGAATTCCGTTCCGAGCAGCAGAAGCGGTAGAAAAATGACCAATGGTGTGAGTAGCGTCAGGAGCGCAGCCGCCAACGATGGGCGATTACCCAAACGGACGAGTAGCTGGTCCTGAAGAGGCATTAGGAGAACCGCCAGAACGATCGACCATGCAAGTGCGCCCCAAAAGGGAGCGAGCACCAGCCATACGGCAATTCCAAGAATGGCCGCACTCAGGACGAGGACGCTTCGTCTATAAAACTCTGACATACACATCACTATACTCAAATAGCACATCCCGGAGGTTTCGCCCGTGCTGTCCCTCAACGTCAATCCCAAAGCTTTCGCATACGTCGTGATCAGCGTCGCTGACATGGATCAAGCGCTTGATCTTTGGGTGAGACGCTTCGGGATGGAGATCGTCATCCGACACCAGGGTGAAGATCCCGGTCTCGTACGGCTCTGGGGGCTTGCAGACGGAGATATCATCGATCAAGCGCTTCTGGTGACGCCGGGTCGCCGACAAGGCGGGATTCATCTCGTGCGTTTCCGCCGGCCAGGCCCCGCCGTACGGGAGGGTGCAGCATCGACCGACCTCGTTCCCAAGAGTGTCGACGTCGCCGTACACGATATTTCTGCGCGTTTTTCCGAGCTTGAAGCCGATGGCTTCAAGTTTCGGTCAAAGATTGGGCGGTTCGAGACCGACGGCATCGTCGTGCACGAAGTGCACATGAACGGCCCGGAGTCGGTCAACATCGTATTTCTCGAGCAGGAAGGAAAGCCGGAGTACGTCAGTGCCAAAGGTTACGGCGTGGCACCACAGGTCATCGCCACCACCCCCGACAATCTTGGGGAGAAGGCCTTTTTCGAACTGGTTTTGGGGCTGGAAGAGACGTCCTACCATCGGTTTTCGGGGCCCGAGGTCGAGCGCACCATCGGCCTGCCGCCTGGCGGGGCGCTCGATGTCCGCATTTTTGGTGATGCCGCATTCGATTACGGCCGACTCGAAATCGTCCAGTACGAGGGCGTGCAGAGCAAAGATCTCTATCCGCGGGCCATGCCTCCGGCGCGCGGATTCTTGTCCGTGACTTTTTTCGTCAAAGATGTGGACGATGTGCTTCGCAGAGCCGCTGCACTGCAGAAGTCTCGCGGGACGGCTGCCATGCGCAAGGTGCCGCGCGATCACGGCATCGTCGAGACGATTTTTGGTCGCTCGCATATGGCGACGCTCGTGTCGCCCGCCGGGCTCGTGGTGCTACTCGTCGAGCAGCCGAAGAACTGAGTCTTCACCACCGGTTGCGCAGTTCGCGCAGCTTCAAAAAAATCGTTTTCGGATCCGGTCGGTCCCGGAGATCGGGGAAATCTTTGCGAAGCCCTTCGATGACGGTCGGGTTTTGCAGTCTGAAAAAAGTATTGATACGACGCTCGTCCCTCAGGGTCGTGACGGGGGCGCGAGCGCCGTCCGCGCTTTGTACGCTCGATAACAGATCGGCCGCATCCCGATTATCCGGCTCTCGATTCAGAGTGAAGGCGAGATTGCGCGCGAGGTAGTCGTGCCCCGGATGGATACGCGTGGCATCGGGCAGCGGCGCGAGGCGCTGCACGAAGGTGAGGTAGAGCAACTCGGGGTCACCGCCGTTGTGACAATTGCCCGCCCCGGCATTGAATAGTGTGTCGCCGCAGAGGAGTTCGGGCGGCGCATGGGTCGAGCGTCCACGCATGAGCAGGCACAAATGCGAACGCGTATGACCCGGTGTATCGAGGCACTCGAGTTCGACGCTGTGTCCTACTTTGACGAGGTCTCCATGTTTGAGTCCCCGATCGACCCCCGGAATTCGATCGCTGGCCGCGGCATGCGCCAGGACCCGCGCACCCGTGGCAGCTCGCAGAGGCTCGTTACCGCCGATGTGATCGCCATGTTCGTGAGTGTTGAGGATCTGCGTGATGGTCCAGCCGCGCTCCCGGGCCGTCCTTTCGCACAGTGCCCAATCGAGCGGGTCCACGGCGAGCGCCTCCCCGGTCTCCTCACAGGCAATGAGGTAGTGGTAGTTCCGCCACGCATTGGCCGGCCAAAGGCGTTCAATGATCATATTTTGCCAGTGAATTTTAACACGCATCTTTTCACATACTGCCGTGCTAGTCTGGCTCTGGGGGTCGGAGTGCGGGATCAATGTCGAGTATCAACGGGTCCATGGACGCGGCCCCGACACCCGTGGCGGTCACGCCACTGTCGGCTTCCGTAAATCCCTTCGTTCATCGAGCGGCTTGGCAGGCTGCGCGCGATGCCTGCGCGGCAGATCCCGGCCAATTTCACGGCGACATCGCGAGTCGCGAGATTCATTGGTTCGAGCCCAAGGCTGGGACGCAGGGTGCGTGGATCACCCGCGATACCGAAGGTCGTTGGCTCGGATTCGACGCGCGATCGGGCGCTTCGGTCGAACCATCGTTGCCCCAACACTATCGACCGTGGACCCGCGCGCTCGATGACTCCGAAGCGCCGTTTTATCGGTGGTTCAACGATGCGCTGACGAACGCCTGTTTCAACGAGGTGGATCGTCACGTTCTCGCCGGCCACGGCGCGGAAGCCGCTTTGTGGTTCGAAGGGGATCGTTGGGACCAGTCGCAGGATGGCGGCCGCGGCGGACCGGTCGTTTCCTACAGTGTCTCGCGTAAGCAATTGCTACTCGAAGTTGCGCGTTGCGCACTGGCGTTACGCGGTCTCGGATTGAAGGCGGGTGATCGAATCGCGATCAACATGCCGAACATTCCGGAACAGATTTATTGGACTGAGGCCTGCAAGCGTCTCGGCGTCGTGTACACGCCGGTATTCGGCGGATTCAGCGACAAAACCCTCTCCGACCGAATTCACAATGCGGGCGCTCGCATCGTCATCACCGCTGATGGCGGGTATCGCAATGCGCAAATCGTCGCGTTCAAAGAGGCGTATACGGATCCCGCGCTCGATGGTTACGTTCCTGCGGAAACCGCGATCGCTGCAGTAAAAACAGCGCTCGACTCACTTGGTCTCGAGACGATGCATGCCGACGCGATACTCGCCGGCGCGAAGAAAACCGTGGCCAATGAAATCACGCTCGAGCGGTCGGACATCATGCGTGGTGTCGGACGTGCGCTCGAGGGTATCGCCGGTCTTTCACCTTCGGCAGCGAGCCGAATTCGCACGGCGATCGCCAGCGCGCTCGTCACGACACCTTCGCGAGTGGACACGGTCATCGTCGTCAAGCACGCCGGCCAAGCCGATATCGTTTGGCGTCCGGAGCGCGATCGTTGGGCGCACGAGCTGACCGATGCCGCCCTGCAGACGCTGCTTCAGGGCGCACGTGACGCCGGATATGACGTACGCGATGTCGGCCAATTACTCGCGCTCGATGATCGAGCCTTCGTCGCGGCGATTTGGGCTTCCGTTCCACCGGAGCCCCTCGATGCCGAGTTCCCGATGTTCTTCATCTATACCTCGGGCTCCACGGGTAAACCTAAGGGCGTCGTGCACGTCCATGGCGGATACGTCAGTGGCGTTGCGTATACGCTGCGGGTGGCTTTCGATGCTCGCGCCGGCGACGTGATGTACGTGGTCGCCGATCCGGGCTGGATCACTGGCCAGAGCTACATGATTTGCGGTGCGCTGACGACGCGAGTGACCACGGTCATCGCCGAGGGCGCGCCGGTGTTTCCGAGCGCGGGGCGCTTTGCGAGCATCATCGAGCGTCTGAAGGTCAATATTTTCAAAGCGGGCGTCACCTTTCTGAAGACGGTGATGACCGATCCGCAGAACGTCGAGGATGTTCGTGCGTATTCCAGGGCGAGCTTGCGCGTCGCCACATTCTGCGCCGAACCGACTTCACCGGTCGTCCAACAGTTCGGTATGGAACTCGTCACGCCGTGGTACACCAATTCATATTGGGCAACCGAGCATGGCGGCATCGTCTGGACCCATATGTTCGGCAATGCCGACTTCCCCTTGCGGGCTGACGCGCATACGTACCCGCTCCCCTGGATCATGGGCGATGTCTGGCTCGCCGATAGCGAGCCCGATCAGTCCGGCACGGTCGTCGCGCGAGCGGCTGAAGTGGGCGAGAAGGGCGAGATCGTCATCGCCGCACCGTTCCCCTATCTCTGTCGCACGATCTGGGGCGCAGAGGGTGAATTCAAAGTCGAGGGTCGACGAGTCGTGCGCGCATGGCGCGGCGACTTCGAGCGCTATCGAAAAACGTATTGGACGCGCTGGAAAGATCGACTCGCCTACACACAAGGCGACTTTGCAGTGAAGTATGCCGACGGCGGCTTTTCGCTACACGGCCGATCGGACGACGTCATCAACGTCTCTGGTCATCGTCTCGGTACCGAAGAAATCGAGGGCGCGATCCTGCGCGACAAGCAGGTCAATCCGGATTCACCGGTAGGCAATGTCATCGTAGTCGGCGCGCCGCACGCGCAGAAGGGCCTGACACCGCTGGCGTTTGTTCGTCCGGCGCCGGGACGAAAGATCACGGCCGAGGATCGACGTCGTCTGATCGAAACGGTCCGACAGGAAAAAGGCCAGGTGGCGATCCCCGAAGATTTCGTGGAAGTCACTCAATTTCCGGAGACGCGTAGCGGGAAGTACATGCGGCGCATGGTTCGCGCGCTCGTCGAGGGTCAGGACGTCGGCGATATCTCGACGCTGCGTAACCCGGAGTCCATCGCCGAGTTGCGTCATGCGATCGCAGATTGGCAGGCGCGCCAGCGCGTTGCCGACGAGCAGCAGCTCTTCGAAGATTTCCGCTATTTCCGTATCCACTATCACTCGCTGGCGAGTCCGACTGTCGGCAAGCGAAGAGCCAAGAAACCCGCAGCGCGCATTGCCGTGGTGACGATCAACAACCCGCCGGTGAACGCCCTGAACGAGCGCGCGCTCGACGAACTCAACATCGTGATCGATCACGTGGCGCGCCGTGACGACGTTAAAGCAGTGATTTTCACGGGGCAGGGTACGGGCGCCTTCGTGGCTGGCGCCGACATCCGGCAGCTGTACGAAGATGTCCACACCCTCGAGGAAGCGCTGCCCTTACCGAACAACGCCCACCTTGCGTTTCGAAAGATCGAAGCGATGGATAAACCCGCCATCGCAGCGATCAACGGCGTGGCACTCGGGGGAGGCATGGAGTTTGCGATGGCATGTCACGTGCGCGTGGCCGAGCCGCTCGCGACATTCGGACAGCCGGAAGTTCGCCTCAATCTTTTACCGGGCTATGGGGGTACGCAGCGATTACCTCGATTGTTGGAAGACGCCGGTCATCCCGCCCCGCTCGTACGCACGCTCGAAATCATCATGGGCGGCCGAACGCTGGAAGCCGCCGAGGTCCTCGCGGACGGATTGCTGCACGCGTTGTCGAGTGACAGTGAAGACGTGCTCGCGCTCGCCACTCGACTGGCACGTGAGTACGTGGCTGCGCCCGCCGGGCGTAACCTCGTTGCGAAAGCCTTCTCGGCGCGCCGTGCCGCGCAGGTTGTTTGGCAGTCGGCAGGCCGCGACGATATGAACGCTGCGTTATCGGATCCCGAAGTTCAGCGCTTGCTCGCACAAGCGCGAACCGTCGGTCGTGGACCAACCGCCGATCGAATTTTCGATGCCGTGAAGACGGGGTGGCATCAAGGGGTGGGCGCAGGACTCGCGCGCGA
>JBMTZJ010000033.1:0-12480 GCA_049455515.1 Steroidobacteraceae bacterium | reverse complement strand
TCTCGGGCCCGCGTCTTGCGATGCTCCGCCTCGAGTTCAGCGAGCTGCACTTTGTCGTTCACACCCAGAACCTCCGCGACGGTCGGCGCAACGAGCGGCGCCACTTTGATGCCGTCGGCGACCGCCATCGCAATGACGTCGGTGAGATAGTACTCGCCTTGGGCATTGGCGTTACGCAATCGACCCAACCAGCCCCGTAGGTGTTTGACCGGGATCGCCATGACTCCGGTGTTTCCCTCGCAAATCTTTCTTTGCTCGTCCGTTGCATCCTTCTGCTCGACGATGCCGAGCACGCGGCCATTCGCATCGCGGATGACGCGGCCGTAGCCGGTCGGATCCTCGAGCATGATCGTCAGCAAGCCCATCGTGTCGGGCCCCGCAAAAGTCAGCAGCGTTCGCAGCGTATCGGCGCGGACGAGGGGAACATCGCCATAAAGCACGAGTGCAATCTCATTGTCGCGCAGCGACGGCAAAGCCTGCTGTACGGCATGTCCCGTCCCGAGTTGTTCGGCCTGAAGAACCCAGGACGTGACCGGTGCATCAGCAAGGGTCTCCCGGACTCGGTCGCCGCCGTGGCCGTAGACGACGTGCAAAGAAGTAGGATTGAGCGTAAACGCCGTATCGATGACGTGCCGCAAAAGCGGTTTGCCCGCCAAAGGCTGCAGCACCTTGGGCAAATCGGATTTCATCCGTTTGCCCTGTCCCGCAGCAAGTATGACGATCGAAATGTTCATGCCGTGCCTGCCCGCTGCGCCGGCACCGAAGTGCCTCAGCCTTTGATCTTGCGCAGCTTCTGGATCATCTTGAGCTGCGCGGCTGCGCGTGCCAACTCGGCGAGCGCCTCGGCCTGTTCGATTTTATCGATGTTGCCCTTCAGAGCTTCTTCAGCGCGTTGCTTCGCCTCGACGGCCGCGGCCTCGTCCATGTCTTTTGCGCGGACTGCGGTATCAGCGAGCACGGTAACTTTCTTAGGCTGAATCTCGAGTGCTCCGCCACCGACAAAGAAAAACTGCTCCTGACCGTCGGGCGTCTGAACACGCACCTCACCGGATTTGATCATGGTGAGCAAGGGCGCGTGACGCGGCGCGATACCGATCTCGCCCTGCGCCGCAGGGACAAACACCATCTTCGCTGGGCCAGAGAAAATCTCGCCCTCGGCGCTGACGATGTCGCAATGAATGGTGCTGTCTGCGGCCATGGATACGTTCCGTTACTGCAGGGTCTTCGCTTTTTCGACGGCTTCGTCGATCGAGCCGACCATGTAGAAAGCCTGCTCGGGCAGATTGTCGTACTCGCCCGAGAGAATGCCCTTGAAGCCGCGGATGGTGTCCTTGAGCGGAACGATCTTGCCGTCCTGCCCCGTGAACACCTTCGCCACGTTGAATGGCTGCGACAAGAAGCGCTGGATCTTACGGGCGCGAAACACGGTGAGTTTGTCTTCTTCGGAGAGCTCGTCCATGCCGAGGATCGCGATGATGTCCTGCAATTCTTTGTAGCGTTGCAGCACGGCCTGTACGCCGCGAGCCGTGTTGTAGTGCTCTTCGCCAACAACGAGCGGATCGAGCTGGCGGCTCGTCGAGTCGAGCGGATCGACCGCCGGGTAAATGCCGAGCGCCGCAATCTGACGCGACAACACGACGGTGGCGTCCAAGTGAGCGAAGGTCGTCGCCGGTGACGGGTCGGTGAGGTCGTCTGCAGGGACGTACACGGCCTGGATCGAGGTGATCGATCCGGTCTTCGTCGAGGTGATGCGCTCCTGCAGTACGCCCATTTCTTCGGCGAGCGTCGGCTGGTAACCCACCGCCGAAGGCATACGACCGAGCAGCGCCGACACTTCGGTTCCGGCCAGCGTGTAGCGGTAGATGTTATCGACGAAGAACAGCACGTCGCGGCCCTTGCCGCCGTCTTCACGAACTTCATCACGGAAATATTCCGCCATGGTGAGGCCCGTGAGCGCGACGCGCAGGCGGTTACCCGGCGGTTCGTTCATCTGACCGTACACCATCGCCACCTTGGAGTTCTCGAGCTTCTCGAGATCGATGACGCCCGACTCCGCCATCTCGTGATAGAAGTCGTTACCTTCACGGGTACGCTCACCGACGCCCGCAAACACGGAAAGTCCGCTGTACTGCTTGGCAATGTTGTTGATGAGCTCGAGCATGTTCACGGTCTTGCCGACACCGGCACCGCCGAACAAGCCGACCTTACCGCCCTTCGCGAACGGCACGAGCAGATCGATAACCTTGATGCCCGTGACGAGAAGATCTCGCCCACCTGCCTGCTCGTCGTATGACGGAGCCGGACGGTGGATCGACCACTTTTCTTTGGAGGCAACGGGGCCGCGGTTATCCTGCGGCGTGCCGAGCACGTCCATGATGCGACCGAGCGTCGCCTTGCCGACCGGAACGGAAATGGGGGCGTTGGTCGCCTCGACCTCGAGGCCACGCTTGAGGCCTTCAGAGGCGCCCATGGCGATCGTGCGAACGACGCCGTCACCGAGCTGCTGCTGCACCTCAAGTGTGAGATCCACATCCTTGAGCTTCAGCGCCTCGTAGACCTTCGGGATCGATTCGCGCGGAAACTCCACGTCGATGACCGCGCCGATGATCTGGGTAATCTTGCCGGTTGCCATGTCGATATCCTGTGCCTTGATGCGTTGAATTCTTTGAAGTTAAACTGCTGCTGCGCCGCCAACGATCTCTGCGAGCTCTTTGGTGATCGCCGCCTGACGCGCTTTGTTGTAAACCAGTTGCAGGTCGCCGATGAGCTTGCCTGCGTTATCCGAGGCGGCTTTCATCGCGACCATTCGCGCGGCCATTTCACAAGCCACGCTCTCCACCGACGAGCGGTAGACCTGAGACTCGATGTACCGCATGAGAACACCATCGAGAATCTCCGCGGCGTTCGGTTCGTAGATGTAGTCCCAGTGTTCCTGCAGATCTCCCGAATCGACGGTTTCGACCGGCAACAGCTGCGTCACGACGGGCTTCTGCGTCATCGTGTTGACGAACTGGGCGTTGACGATGAAGAGACGGTCGATGGTGCCGTCGCGATACGCGTCGAGCATGACCTTGACCGATCCGAGCAGATCTTTGACGTGCGGTTTGTCGCCCAGCCCGCCGATGCTGGCAAGAATCGGCAAGCCGAGCCGACGGAAGAACGCCACGCCCTTATTGCCGAGGAGACAGAGATTGACCTTCGCACCCTTGCCCTGCCACTCGCGCATCAGCATCAGCGTGCTCTTGAACACGTTGGTGTTGAGCGCACCACAAAGCCCACGGTCGCTCGATACGACGATGATGCCGATCGATTTGGGCTCGCGCTCGACGAGGAACGGGTGCCGGTAGTCGGGGTTTGCCTTATTAAGGTGGCCGATCACCACACGGATCTTCTCGGCGTAGGGACGCGACAGGCGCATGCGATCTTGGGCGCGACGCATTTTGCTCGCCGCGACCATCTCCATGGCCTTCGTGATCTTCTGAGTGCTTTTGACACTCGCGATCTTGGTGCGTATTTCCTTTGTGCCGGGCATATCCGTCGCAGACCTTAGTAGGTACCAGTCGCCGCGAAGTCGTCGCAGATTTTCTTGAGCGTCGCTTCGTGCTTCTTGAGTGTCGGGTCAGCGTTGATCGCATCGAGCGAGGCTTTGTGGCTCGACTTCGCGAACGCCTGCAGCGCTGCTTCGAAATCGACGACCTTCTTACGATCGACCTTATCCATGTAGCCGTTGTTGACGGCATAGATCGACAGCGCCATCTCCGCGACCGACATCGGGGCGTACTGCTTCTGCTTCATCACCTCGGTGACGCGCACGCCACGCTCGAGCTGCTTACGGGTCGCCTCGTCGAGGTCAGAAGCAAACTGCGAGAACGCCGCAAGTTCGCGGTACTGGGCGAGCGCGAGACGGATACCGCCGCCGAGCTTCTTGATGATGTCGGTCTGCGCGGCGCCACCGACGCGCGATACCGAAATACCCGCGTTCATGGCAGGACGGATGCCCGCGTTGAAGAGGTCGGTCTCAAGGAAGATCTGTCCGTCCGTGATGGAAATGACGTTCGTCGGCACGAACGCCGTCACGTCACCCGCCTGGGTTTCGATGATGGGCAGGCCCGTGAGTGAGCCCGTCTTGCCCTTCACCGCGCCCTTCGTGACCATCTCGACGTATTCCTCGTTCACGCGAGCGCTACGCTCGAGTAGACGGGAGTGGAGATAGAACACGTCGCCCGGAAAGGCCTCGCGACCCGGCGGTCGGCGCAGCAACAAAGAAATCTGACGATAAGCGACAGCCTGCTTCGACAGATCGTCGTAGATGATGAGGGCGTCTTGCCCGTTGTCCATGAAGTACTCGCCCATCGTCACGCCGGCGTAGGCAGAGAGGTACTGCATGGCGGCAGGTGTCGAGGCCGAAGCGGC
Source organism: Steroidobacteraceae bacterium (assembly GCA_049455515.1). Lineage (GTDB taxonomy): Bacteria > Pseudomonadota > Gammaproteobacteria > Steroidobacterales > Steroidobacteraceae > UBA964. The sequence goes on along the minus strand of JBMTZJ010000033.1, from coordinate 8,067 downwards.
AACGACGATGGTGTGATCCATCGCGCCGTTTTCTTCGAGCTTACGGACGACGTTGGCGATCGACGACTGCTTCTGGCCGATCGCAACGTAGATACACTTAATGCCCGAAGACTTCTGGTTGATGATCGTGTCGACGGCCAGCGCGGTCTTACCGGTCTGGCGGTCACCGATGATGAGTTCGCGCTGACCTCGGCCGACCGGGACCATCGAGTCGACGGCCTTGTAGCCCGTCTGGACGGGCTGGCTCACCGACTTACGGTAGATGACGCCCGGAGCCACGCGCTCGATCGGCGCGGTACGCGATGTCTTGAGGGGGCCCTTGCCATCGATCGGGTTACCAAGTGCATCGACGACGCGGCCGAGGAGCTCCGGACCCACCGGTACTTCGAGAATGCGGCCCGTCGTCTTGACGGTGTCGCCTTCTTTCAAAGATTTGTAGTCGCCGAGTACGACTGCGCCCACCGAGTCCTGCTCGAGGTTGAGCGCGAGCCCGAAGAGATTGCCCGGGAACTCGATCATTTCACCGTAGCGCACGTCGGCGAGGCCATGGATGCGGCAGATGCCGTCCGTGACCGACACGATCGTGCCGACGTTGCGGGCCTCGGCGGCCGACTGGAAGCGATCGATACGCTGCTTGATGAGATCGGAAATCTCGGATGCCTTGATGGACATGTGGGGTCCTCTAAAAAACCTGGTTCGGACGACGCATTAGGCGCCGGCCATCGTGTTACTGAGTCGCTCAACGCGCCCGCGCAGGGAGCCGTCGACGACGAAATCACCCGCACGAACCACGGCGCCGCCGATCAGCGACGGGTCGACCGTCGCAGAAAGACGAACCGTGCGGCGCAGGCGGCGAGTGAGTGCCTGCGTCAACTTCTCCGACTGCTCGGCCGTCAGCGGCAGTGCCGAGGTCACGGTGACATCCACCGTGTTCTCGACTTCAGCACGCAGCGCGGCGTACTGCTGCGCGATCTGCGGAAGCAGCGCAAGACGCCCGTTATCAGCGAGCAGGCGCAGATAATTGAGCGCCTTGTCGTTGCCCGATACACCCGTGAGTTCGGCGACGAAGCTCACGAGCTCCGCGCGCTGAACGTGCGGGTTGCCGACGAGCGCGCTCACGCGCGTATCTTCGAGCACGATGCTCCCGCGTTCGAGCATCTCGCCCCACGCGGCGAGTTGCCCTGCGGCATGCGCATGCTCGAACGCCGCTCGGGCGTACGGCCTCGCTATGGTTGCCTCGTCAGCCACGTGCAATGTCGTCCGCGAGCTTATCGAGCAACTGGGCGTGCGTCTTGGCGTCGACTTCGCGCTCGAGCAATCGCGAAGCACCCACCACCACCATCGAACCGAACTCCTTACGAAGTTGGTCGCGAGCGCGGTTGGTCTCCGTCGCAGCTTCGTCCCGCGCGGCGGCAACGATGCGGGCGCCCTCGCCCTGCGCCGCCTGCTTGGCGGCTTCGATTGCCTCGTTGGAACGGCGCGCAGCCTGATCCTCGATCTGCCGAGCACGTTCGCGGGCCTCGCGAATGATCGCATCGGCACGATTCGTGGCTTCGGCAAGGTCCTTCTGACCCTTCTCGGCGGCGGCGAGGCCGTCGGCGATCTTGCGGTTACGTGCGTTGAGTTCTTCAGCCAGTACGGGCGTGACGAACTTCCCGACGAACCACAAGAGGATCAGGAAGACGATGATCTGGCCGATAAATGTGGCGTTGATCGTCATGGCCTGTGTCTCCCTCGCGGGAGCCCTCCGGGAGTCGTGTTAGCCGGCGAGGCTGGCAAGCAGCGGGTTGGCGAACGCGAAGAGCATCGCGAGACCGACACCGATGAGGAATGCCGCGTCGATCAGACCCGCGAGCAGAAACATACGGCCCTGCAACATCGGGGTGAGCTCGGGCTGACGAGCCGCCGACTCGAGAAACTTCGCACCCATGATGCCGATGCCGATACAGGCACCGATGGCGCCGAGACCGATGATGATGCCGATGCCGAGGGCGGTGAACGCCTGGACGTTTGCAATCGCTTCCATTTTCAGAGACTCCTCAAAATCAAACAAACGCGTGGATAACCAACTAAGAAACTTTGACGATCAGTGATGCTCTTCGGCCATCGAGATGTACACGATGGGCAGAACCATGAAGATGTAGGCCTGAAGCAGCACGATCAGAATGTGGAAGATCGCCCAGGCGGTGCCTGCGATGATCTGTCCGATGAACAAAGAAATGCCGCCGATCGATACGGCGAACGCCATACCGAGCAAGGCGATGAGCATGAAAAGCAGCTCGCCCGCGTACATGTTGCCGAACAGTCGCATTGAGAGCGACACCGGTTTCGCCAGTAGCTCGACGATGTTGAGCGCGAGGTTCGGAATCCAGAGCAGCGGGTTGTTGCCGAAAGGCGCTGCGATCCACTCGTGCAGATAACCGCCGACACCCTTGGCGCGAACGGCATAGATGATGATGAGGGCGAGTACGACCAATGCCATGGCCACGGTCCCGTTCAGGTCGGCCGTCGGCAGAACGCGGAAGTAGTCGGCGCCGAACAGGGCGGCAACCTTACCCGGCATGTCGATCGGCAGCAGGTCCATGGAGTTCATGGCCACGACCCAGGTGAAGAGCGATAGGGCGAGCGCCACCAGAAACGCGCGATTGCCGTGATAGATGTCGGACACCTGACCGTCGATGAACTCGTAAATCATCTCGACGAAATTACGCAGTCCGGACGGCGCGCCCACGGCGCTGCCGCGACGCACACCGATAAAGAGGAACGCGGCGACGGCGGCGGCCAGCAGGGAAGACATCAGCAGCGTATCGACGTGAACGGTCCAGAACCCCTGCCCGACCTTTAAATGCGTCAGGTGGTGAACGATATATTCGGTGGGCGTTTCGCTTGCGCCGTTCTGACTGGCCATCGTGTTTCGTCTACCTGGTCCGTCTGACTTCGTTACTCACCTAGCGCCGTGAGGGTCATTCGCGCGCCCTAGAGCGCGGTGGTAGCCGCGGCGCAGCAAGCGCCGGAACCACCCAAAAGACCACCAACGTCGCGACATACCCCGCGAACACCGCGGGCCACACCACGTCTTTGCGTTGCGCGACCGCAAGGAACATACCCACAGTCAGCAACACCTTCACGATCTGGCCGGCAAGCAACCGACCGAACGCGAAACCGGCGGACCGCGCAGGGCGCAACACCGCCACCGTCATGTACAAGTTCGCGATCAACCCGATCAGTCCGCCGGTCACCACCGACACGCCACTTTTCGGGCCCGCCCAGAGCGCGCCGAGCGCGCCGAGAACGATCGTTGCCGCGGCCTGCCAGAGGAGGATCCGCACGGCGAGTCTGCGCGTTTGCGGATCGCTCGGAACGGTCATGGGCAAGCGGTCCTGTAGGCAACAAAAAAGCCACTTGTCGCGACCTGTACAGACGGCAAGTGGCTTCGCTGATTCTTTGAGAGGACGACGCTTCAAGAACGCCGCCCACTGCGAAGGCGCGCGGATTATAGGGTCGCGCCCTTGGGCCATCAATGGATGTGAGAAAGGATTCCGTCGAGCTCGTCGAGCGAGTGGTACGCGATGACGAGGCGGCCCTTCCCGCCTTTGCCCGTCGATTCGATTTTGACGTCGGCGCCGAGGGTCTCGGAGAGGCGATTTTCGAGCTCGCGAACGTTGGCGTCTTGGGTTCCGTCCGCCGATCCGGAGCCAAAATCACGATCGATCGAGCCATCTTTTTTAGGCGGATTGTTTAGCCGGCGAACCAATGCCTCGGTTTCACGGACTGATAAACCTTTTTTCGACACCAATTGACCGACTTCGATCTGCTGGCGTTTCTGCGTCAGTCCGAGCAAGGCGCGCGCGTGACCCATCTCGATCGCGCGGCGATCGACGAGCTCGGCGACCTCGGGCGGAAGCTCGAGCAAACGCAGTAGGTTACTGACGGCGGCGCGCGAACGACCCACCGCATCAGCCGCCTGCTGATGGGTCACCTCGAACTCGCGGATCAGTCGATCGAGGGCGCGAGCCTCCTCGAGCGGGTTCAGATTCTCGCGCTGGATGTTTTCGATGAGCGCCATCGCGATGGCGCTCTCGTCCGGTACGCGTCGAATGACCGCCGGGATGGTCTCGAGACCCGCCATTTGGGCGGCGCGCCAGCGACGCTCTCCGGCAATGATTTCGTATCGCGAGGGTGCCGAGCCCGGCGCGGCACCCGGCATCTCCAAAGGACGGACGACGATGGGCTGTACCACCCCTTGAGCGCGGATGGAGCTCGCGAGGTCCTCCAAGGCTTCCTCGCGCATGTCGACACGGGGCTGGTAGCGCCCACGCTGCAGCTGGTCGAGCGGTAGCTTGGCGAGTTCGTCGCCCGGCAAGGCGGGCGCGCCGGTCGCAGCGCGGCTCGCGCTCATCTGTCCGAGCAGCGCATCGAGTCCACGGCCGAGGACGGGCTTTTTCTGGTTCATGCCCGGGATGATAGCGGAGTCGCCCGCGCAGTCACCGCCGTCTCCCGGGGCTGGTTTTCACCGATGCCAAGAAAAATCTCTCGAAACGCCACGTACCCCAAGGCGCCGAAGAAACAATAGAGCACGGGCACGAGTGGGGGCAGCAGCAGCGCGCACAGCGCGGGTAACACCATGAAGAGGAGCGCCACCCCGATCATCGGACCGAGGTTACGGATCTGGCCGGTGGCGCCGAGTCGCCAGGCTTCGCGGAACGGCAGACCGAGCAAGGTCATGCCCAGAAATTGGAAAAATGAGGTCAGGCCCGGGATATTGAGACCGAAGTAACACAACCCGAGCGCGAAGGCCGAGTACACGAAGATTTGGCGCAATGCGACGAAGCCGTCAGCGGACAGGACATCCACCGAGTTTCGTTCTGTGTAGAGAATGTTCCACCAGGCAACGCCAGGTTTGGCCAGCAACAGCACCCAGACCAGCGCGCCCGCAACGGCCACAATCGCAGCGAACATCAAAATCACGGGCAGCTTGGCACGTAGCATCTCGAGCGCCTCGGCGAGCGTGATCCGGCCGCTGCGATCGAGGTGGGACGCGATCAGCATGCAGGAGAGCAGCGCCACGAGGGCGAGAATGCCGCTGACGAGCGGCAATCGATGGCCGACGAACACCCAGAGACACATCAACAGGGACAGCGCAGACCAAAAGCTGAGGCCACGACGGAGAAGGTCGAGGGCTTGCCGTGACCAGCGCAACACCGCGCCCGGGGCTGCGCTGCGCGGCTCGATCAGCATGGCTTAGCCCGTCGGGCGCCCAGCGCCCTCATTTGCAGCGATAGCCATGGGCACGCCCCCGCGCCCGATCATTTCGCCGGCGAGTGCGAGGTAGGCGAGCGCGCCTCGAGAATCTTTGTCGTGCATCAAAGCGGGCTTGCCGAAAGAGGGGGCCTCTGCGAGCCGTACGTTGCGCGGAACGATGGTGCTGAACACCTTCTCGCCGAAATGCTCGAGCAACTGTGCGCTCACCTCGTTCGCGAGATTATTCCGCGGATCGAACATCGTTCGAAGTACGCCTTCGATCTGCAGGTTCGGATTCACGGCTTCGCGAATCTGCTCGATGGTCGAGACCAACGCGGTCAACCCTTCGAGCGCGTAGTACTCACACTGCATCGGCACGAGCACGCCGTCGGCCGCCACGAGCGCGTTGACCGTCAACATATTGAGCGAGGGCGGACAGTCGATGAGGATCACGTCGAAGTCGCCGCGTATCGCCTTCAGGGCATTACGCAACCGAATCTCGCGTCCGACCGACATCGAGAGCAGTTGTACTTCGGCTGCCGTCAAATCTTGGTTAGCGGGCAACAGCGACATCGCGGGCGACTCGAGGGCGATGATCGCCTCACGCGGCGAGCAATCGCCGGTCAATACGTCGCCGATACCGCGCGTGATCGAGGTCTTCTCGACTCCGCAGCCCATCGTGGCATTACCTTGCGGGTCAAGATCGACGAGCAGGACTCGACGACGCGTCACGGCAAGCGAGGCGGCGAGGTTGACTGCGGTGGTGGTCTTGCCGACGCCGCCTTTCTGGTTGGCGACGGCGATGATGCGGGCCATGCCCAGAGTCTAACGCAAGCGTCGTCACGCCATCCGACGCAGCGCCACGACGTGTCGGGCCTCCTCGAGGCCGGGGATCGACAGGTCGCGATCCGCTTCGATTTGCCAGCCGGCGGGTATCCCCTCGCGTTCCGCACGCTGCCGACGCCCCTTCATCGCCAGCACGAGGGTTTGAGGCCCGCAGAGACCGGCCACCTTGTCGAGTAATTCGGGCAAGGGTGCAAATGCGCGCGTCACGACGGTGTCATAAGCCGTCGGCGGAGTGAACATCTCGACTCGGGCATGCACGGGCTGGACGTTATCGAGCTCTAGAGTGCGCGCAACATGGCCCACGAAGCGGACCTTCTTTCCGTTGGAGTCGAGCAGCGTGAACTGCCGGGAGGGGTCGACGATTGCGAGCGGCAGACCGGGAAAGCCTGCGCCGGTACCCACGTCAATGATTCGTGAGCCTTCGAGCAAGGGCCAAACGGCGAGACTGTCGAGCAAGTGCCTCACGATCATATCGTGCCGCTCGCCGATAGCCGTGAGGTTGTAGGTCTTGTTCCAACGAGACAACTCGTCGAGCAAAGAAAACAACCGCGCCGCTGCGCGTGCATCGAGCGTCACGCCGAGCCGAGCAGCGCTCTCGATCAATGCCGCGTGTTCGGCAGTCGTGGTCGACATCGCTCTTACGATCCGAACTTAGGCGCCGATCTTGACGATCGTTCGACCGGTCACCGTGCCTTTCATGTAGTCGTCGAATGCACTAGGAAGTTCGTCGAATGCGATCGTGCGCGTGGCGATGCGCTCGAGGTGGCGCGGCTTGAGATCGGTCGCGATGCGATTCCAAACGACGAGTCGCGTCTCACGTAACGTGGCCGACGAATTGATACCGAGCAAATTGACGCCGCGAATAATGAACGGGATGACCGTCGTGCGAAGCTCTGCGCTTCCGGCAAGGCCGATGCTCGCGATGTTGCCCCAGGTGTCGACCGTCCGTGTCAGCCAGGTGAGGATGTCACCCCCGACGTTGTCGATGGCTCCGCCGAAACAGGCGGTCTCCATCGGCCGCGAGCCCACATCGATATCTTTGCGCAACAACACTCGTGAAGCGCCGAGCGACTTGAGATAGTCGACAGACTCGGGTTTGCTCGTCACGGCGATGACTTCGTAACCGCGTCCCGCCAACATGTCGATCGCGATGCTGCCGACACCCCCGGTCGCGCCGGTCACGACGATAGGGCCTTTGATCGGTGTTTGCCCGTTGTGTTCCATCCGATGGATGGCGAGCGCCGCCGTGAACCCGGCGGTGCCCATCGACATCGCCTTGAACGCTCCGAATCCCGGCGGAAGGGGAATCACCCACTCGCCATTGAGTCTCGCGTACTCGGCGTAACCGCCATCATGGACTTCCGAGAGCCCGCAGCCGGTGACAAGCACGTGATCGCCCACCTTGTGGCGTGCATCGCCCGACGACTCGACGACTCCCGCAAGATCGATTCCGCCGACGAGCGGGTACTTTCTGAGAATCTTTCCTGCACCCGTCGCGGCAAGCGCATCTTTATAGTTGATGTCCGAATACAGAACGCGAACGACGACGTCGCCCGGGGAAAGATCGTCGATCGTCAACTGATCGAATCTCGCGACGATTTTTTTGTCGATCTCGTGAATGCGGAATGCCTTGAATCTTTTTTCCATGATTATTTCCTGATCAGCCGCGAGTCCGGCGAGCGAGCCAAGCCAGTAACCCGTCGGTGTTGAGGTCGAGGTCTCCGCCCAGCCAGTGCTCTATGGTGGCCTCAGGTGCATCACTTCCGAATTGTCGGAGTTCGCGAACGAATAATTCTTTGAGAGCGGTACGAATCGCCGGGCGGGCATGATCCGCTGGTTTTTCGGCGTGTGCCAGAGCAACCGCGACATGCGCCTCGATCATCCGAATGAGATCGGCGCCGATGCGATCGAGATCTTCGATACGTGAGTAATGCGTGAGATACGCCGCCTCGGGGCGTCGCGCGAGAATACGGCGGATGG
>JBMTZJ010000032.1:0-13100 GCA_049455515.1 Steroidobacteraceae bacterium | reverse complement strand
ACGTGCCGCGGCGTCAGCGCGCCGTATCGAAACTGCGCCGGCCCCAATTGAGCTTGCTGCGCAGCAGTTTGAAGTAGTCGTAGCCCTCGGGGTGCAGCAGCGTAATACGCGCACCCGCGGTGTGAATGGTGAGGGTGTCGCCGGGATTGAGGGGCGCGAGCGAACGCCCGTCACAGGCAACTTCGGCCGAAGAATCCGGGCGATCGATCAGGGTGATGTTGATCACCGAGCGGGCGGACACGACGATCGGTCGGTCTGAAAGCGTATGCGGGCAAATCGGCGTGACGACCACGACCTCGAGTGACGGATCGACGATCGGCCCGCCGCAAGAGAGCGCGTACGCGGTGGACCCGGTGGCGCTCGCGACGACGAGCCCGTCGCCGCCGTGACTGTTGACGAAGCGGCCGTCGATCGAGGTCTCGAAATCGATGAGGTGACCGCTTTGTCTTTTTTGAAGGACGACGTCGTTGAGCGCGAGCCCTTTGATCGTCGAGCCCGACGCGGATCGAATCTCGGCGCGGAGCAGGGGACGTTCGTCCCGTAAACATTGTCCGGCGATGGCCGCATCGACGGAGGCCAGCATGTCCTCGGGCATCACGTCGGTCAAAAAACCGAGACGACCTCGATTGACGCCGAGTAACGGGGTGCCGCGCTCGGCGACGAGACCGGCCGCGTAGAGCAACGTGCCGTCGCCGCCGATGGCGATGACGAGATCCGCCTCGTCAACTAACTTAGGCTCGGCGAGGAAGCGGACCGCCACGCCCGGAAGTCGGTCACGCTCGTCCTCGGAAGCCAGCGCCTCAAGGCCCCGCGAGGCGAGGTGGCGGGCAATGAGCCCTGCGCTCTCGGCGACGCGGCTATCGGCAAATCGGGTGACGAGGGCGCAACGGCGGATGTCGGACATGGGGACGGGTTTTATCACAACGTCCCTTGACGCAGTAAAGCTCCTCTCGTTAGTTTTTCGTCATGGCCCACGAATACGAACTGCTGAACGAGCGCGCCCAGCAGTTGCTTCGCGTGTTGGTCGAGAGCTACATCCGCGATGGTCAGCCGGTCGGCTCCCGCGCGTTATCCCGCGACTCCGGGCTGCAGCTGTCCTCGGCCACCATCCGCAACGTCATGGCCGACCTCGAAGACCTGGGGTTCGTCGCCTCGCCTCACACCTCGGCGGGGCGTATCCCGACGGATCGGGGTTACCGCTTTTTCGTCGACACCTTGCTGCGCTCGCGAGCGCTCGATGACTTGACCGTCGCCGAGGTCAGGCGTCACCTCGACGTGTCGGGGTCGGACGATCCGAAGGCATTGGTGGCGAACGCCTCGCAGCTGCTTTCCAACGTCACGCGGCTCGCCGGGGTCGTGACGATGCCGCGCGCGGTCGTGGCCTCGATCACGCAAATCGAGTTCGTGGGGCTATCGGAAAATCGTGTCTTGGTCGTGCTCGTGTTCAACGACCGAGAAGTGCAGAACCGCATCATTCACCTGTCGCGCCATCACACGCCCGACGAGTTGCGCCGCGCGGCGCAATATTTGAACGAACAACTGATCGGTCGATCAGCCGAGGCTGCGCGGATCGAGATCCTGCGTCAGCTTCAGGAGGCGCGCGAGCACATGAACTCGCTCATGCTCGATGCCATCAGCATGGCGCAGCAGGTGTTCGATCAGGGAGAGTCGCGCCCGAACGCGGGTCTCGATTACATCGTCGCGGGTGAAACCAATCTCATGGGGGTCGCCCAGCTTACGAGCGTCGAGAAGCTCAAGCGTCTCTTCGAGGCGTTCAACGAAAAGCGGGATTTCCTGCACTTGCTCGACCAGAGCCTGCATGCCGAAGGGGTGCAAATTTTCATCGGCAAAGAATCGGGCTACCAGATTCTCGATGACTGCAGTGTCGTCACGGCACCCTACAGCGCGGAGGACGGGGTCATGGGGGTGATCGGGGTCATCGGCCCGACGCGCATGGCCTACGAACGCGTGATACCCATCGTCGATGTGACGGCTCGACTCCTCGGCTCGGCCCTCAACGCCCGACGCTGACCCCTTGATTTAGACGGGCCGTCCCCCATATCGCCTGCAGGCGATAGCGGACATTTTTCCGTCTTCACCTAAGGTAGTTTCAGTAAGTGACTGTTTAGGAAGGGATTCAGATGGGTCAACACCCCGAAAATGAGTCGTTTACCCCGTTTTCGGCCGCGGGGTCGGAGGGCGGGGCGCCAGAGGCCTCAGGCACTTCCGACGCAGCGACCTCACTGGATCAACTTCGGCAGGCGCTGGCGACGGCCGAGGCCCAAGCTCAGGCGGCCCGAGATCAAGCCCTACGCGCGCTCGCTGAGCTCGAGAACGTGCGTAAGCGTGCACAACGTGACGTCGAAAATGCGCATCGCTTTGCGCTCGAGAAATTCGCTCAAGAGCTGCTGCCCGTGAAAGACAGCCTCGATTTGGCGATCGAGAATGCGCCGCGCGCGGATATTGCTGCGCTGATCGAGGGTCAGGCCGCGACTCAACGGTTACTCGCGAAAGCGCTCGAGCGAGGCGGCATCGTCGAGGTCAATCCCGTCGGTGAACCCTTTGATGCCAACCTGCACGAGGCCATGGCGGCTCAGCCCTCGGAGACCGCCGAGCCGAATTCGGTGATCGCCGTGGTGCAGCGCGGCTACACGCTGAGCGGTCGGTTGTTGAGGGCCGCTCGCGTCATCGTCGCCCGAGCGCCAGGCTAGGGCGGTATCGCAACGCATTGAAATCTTTCGAACCTATCCCCATTTAATCGACCAACGGTAACCATCGCGGCGGCTAGGCCGTCACGGAGAAGCATCATGGGTAAAGTCATCGGTATCGATCTTGGCACCACCAACTCGTGCGTCGCCATCATGGAAGGCGGCAAGCCGCGCGTCATCGAGAACAGCGAGGGCGATCGCACCACGCCGTCGATCGTCGCGTTCACGAAGGACGATGAAGTGCTCGTCGGTCAGTCGGCCAAGCGCCAGGCGGTCACCAATCCGCAGAACACGCTGTACGCGGTCAAGCGCCTGATCGGTCGTCGTTTCGACGAGAAGATCGTGCAGAAGGACATCGACATGGTGCCCTACAAGATCGTGAAGGCCGACAACGGCGACGCCTGGATCGAAGCGCAGGGCAAGAAGATGGCCCCGCCCGAGGTGTCGGCTCGCGTGCTCATGAAGATGAAGAAGACCGCCGAGGATTTTCTCGGTGAGGAAGTCACCGAGGCGGTCGTCACCGTGCCTGCCTACTTCAACGACTCGCAGCGTCAGGCCACCAAAGATGCCGGTCGCATTGCCGGTCTCAACGTCAAGCGCATCATCAACGAGCCGACCGCAGCGGCGCTCGCCTACGGACTCGACAAGTCGGGCGGCGATCGCAAGATTGCGGTGTACGACCTCGGTGGCGGCACCTTCGACGTGTCGATCATCGAGATCGCAGAAGTGGACGGCGAGCGTCAGTTCGAGGTGCTCTCGACGAACGGTGACACGTTCCTCGGCGGCGAAGACTTCGACCTGCGCGTGATCAATTTTTTGGCCGATGAGTTCCAGAAGGAATCCGGCGTCGACGTCCGCAAAGACCCGCTCGCCATGCAGCGACTCAAAGAAGCGGCGGAGAAGGCCAAGATCGAGCTCTCCTCGAGCCAGCAGACCGACATCAACCTGCCGTACATCACCATGGACGCGACGGGCCCGAAGCATCTCGCGGTCAAGCTCACGCGGGCGAAGCTCGAGTCGCTCGTCGAGGATCTCGTCAAGCGCACCATCGAGCCCTGCAAAGTGGCATTGAAGGACGCGGGGCTCTCGGCTGCCGAGGTCTCGGAGGTCATCCTCGTGGGTGGTCAGACGCGCATGCCGCTCGTGCAAAAGCATGTCAAAGATTTCTTCGGTAAGGAGCCGCGTAAGGACGTCAATCCGGACGAGGCGGTGGCCGTCGGTGCGGCGATTCAGGGTGGCGTGCTGGCCGGTGACGTCAAAGACGTGCTGCTGCTCGACGTGACGCCGCTGTCGCTCGGTCTCGAGACGCTCGGTGGCGTCATGACGAAGCTCATCGAGAAGAACACGACTATCCCGACCAAGCACTCGCAGGTGTTCTCGACTGCCGAAGATAATCAGACGGCGGTCACCATCCACGTGTTGCAGGGCGAGCGCGAGCGCGCCATCGATAACAAGTCGCTCGGCAAGTTCGACCTCTCGGACATCCCGGCCTCGCGGCGCGGTACGCCGCAGATTGAAGTCACGTTCGATATCGATGCGAACGGCATCCTCAACGTGTCGGCCAAGGACAAGGCGACCGGCAAGGAGCAGCGCATCGTGATCAAGGCGTCCTCGGGTCTGTCCGAGGACGAGATCAAGCGCATGGTGAGCGATGCCGAGGCGCACGCGGACGAAGACCGGAAATTCCGCGAGCTCGTCGAGGTGCGTAACCGCGCCGATGGTCTCGTGCATTCCGTGGAACAGTCGCTCAAAGATTTGGGCGAGAAGGTCTCGACCGAAGATCGCCTGAAGGCGGAGAGCGCACTCAACGATCTCAAGTCGGTACTCAAAGACGATGACAAGGACAAGATCGAGAAGAAGCTCGAAGCCTTGATGCAAGCGTCCGCCAGCATCGCCCAGCAGGCCTATGCCCAAGCGGGCGGGGCGGAGGCGGGAGCGGCGGGCAGTGCCGGTGCGGGCGAGGCCAAGGCAGGCGAGTCCGGTCGCGAAGATGTGCTCGATGCCGAGTTCGAGGAAGTGAAGGACAAGGACGACGGCCGCAAGGCCTCCTGATCCCCACTTCGTCATGGCCAAGCGCGACTACTACAAGGTCCTCGATGTCCCGAGGAACGCCTCGGAGGCTGACATCAAGAAGGCCTACCGTCGGCTGGCCATGAAGTTTCACCCGGATCGCAATCCGGGTGACAAAGACGCCGAGGAGAGCTTCAAGGAAGTCAAAGAGGCTTACGAGGTTCTCAGCGACGAGCAAAAGCGCGCGATTTACGATCAGCACGGCCATGACGGCATCGACGCCGCGCGCCAAGGCGGCGGTGGAGCGGGCGGCTTCGGCGGTGCCGACTTTGGCGATATCTTTGGCGAGGTCTTCGGCGATATCTTTGGTGGCGGTCGACGGGGTGGTCGCTCGCAGGTGTTTCGCGGCGCCGATTTGCGCTACGAGCTCGAGCTCGAGTTGCCGCAGGCCGTCTTCGGTCACACAACAGAAATCGAAATCCCGCGACTCATGGAGTGCGAGACCTGTCACGGCTCAGGTGCCGCGAAGGGTCACACGCCAACGACCTGCGATCAGTGTCAGGGCTCGGGTCAGATGCGCATCTCGCAGGGCTTCTTTCAGTTGCAGCAGCCCTGTAATCGCTGCCGGGGCACCGGCCGCATCATTCGCAATCCGTGCGACACCTGTCTTGGTCAAGGCCGCGTCCGTCGGACGCGCAAGCTGTCGGTCAAAGTGCCCGCCGGCGTGTCGACCGGCGATCGCATTCGTCTCGGCGGCGAGGGTGAGGCGGGACGCAACGGCGGTCCGCCGGGTGATCTCTACATCGAGATGAACGTCAAACCTCATCCGATCTTCGAGCGCGAGGGTGACGATCTCTCGTGCGAAGTTCCCGTCAGCTTCGCGACCGCGGTGCTCGGCGGCTCGGTGAAAGTGCCGACGCTCGAGGGCGATGTCTCCCTCAAGATCCCCGCCGAGACACAGTCGGGCCGCGTTTTTAGGCTACGCGACAAGGGCGTCAAACCGGTCCGCGGCGGCGACCGAGGGGATCTCTTCTGTCGGATTGTGGTAGAAACGCCCGTGAACCTCTCGAACGAGCAGCGCGAACTTTTGCGTCAATTCGACGAGTCGCTGCGCGGCGATGGTCGCGGTCACACGCCCCGCGAGGAAGGGTTCTTCGAAGGCGTGAAGCGGTTTTTCGCCGGCCACTGATTCGTCCGGCTCGGGAGATTTACATGCGCGTGGTGATCGTCGGCGCGTCGGGACGCATGGGGCGCGCCATCGGCGAGTTGCTGCGCGACCACCCGGACGCCACGCTGGTCGGCGCGATCGATCGTGAAGCCGACGCCGCGCGCGGTGTCACCACCGATCTCGATGCGGCACTTCGCAACGCCGACGTCATGATCGATTTCTCCTCACCGAGCAACACGGTCGCCCACCTCGAGGCCTGTACCCGGCATGGCGTAGCCGCCCTCATCGGCACGACCGGGCTCGGTCCCGAAGTCGAACCCGCGGCCGATATCGCCTCACGGCGTGTCCCGGTGCTGATCGCAGCCAACACCAGTCTCGGGGTGACCTTGCTCACGGAACTCGTGAGGGCTGCGGCCCGCGCGTTGCCCGCCGGATTCGACATCGAGATCACCGAGGGCCATCACCGAGACAAGAAAGATGCGCCGTCCGGGACGGCGTTGGCGCTCGGTCTAGCCGCGGCCGACGGCCGAGGTCAATCTTTCGATGCCGTTCGCGGATCGCCCCGGGAGGGTGAGGTTCCCCGCAAGGCCGGCGAGATCGGTTTCTCCGTGATTCGGGCGGGCGACCTCGTGGGCGAGCATTCGGTGCTGTTCGCCGGCGAGGGCGAGCGGCTCACGCTTGGCCATCAGGCTACCGACCGATTGATCTTCGCCCGTGGGGCCCTGAAGGCGGCCGCTTGGCTGGTTGGACGGGCTCCGAGTCGCTATCGAATGATCGACGTAATCGGTTTAAAAACAATCGCTTAGAGCGTTCTCTGCGGCAATTTTCAAAGTCGCTATTAGGTCGTTTCGGACCCATTTTCCCCGCCGAAATTCATGGACAGAAGGGGGGGTAAAAACATAAAATTTCCTTCTAATCCGATAGGCGGGTTAGTCCGTGCAGGGCGGGAGGCGTTCGTAAGAGTGCCTCCCGCTTTGTTCATGCGAACCCGGCTGCAGCGTCGGAGATCTTGGCAAGCAGCAACGGGTGAACTCAGTGTTCGATGCAGTGTTGGCGCTGGCTGACGGAACCATCTTCCGCGGCCGATCGATCGGCGCGGCGGGCAAGACCTCCGGAGAGGTCGTTTTCAATACTGCGTTGACCGGGTACCAGGAAATTCTTTCCGACCCGTCCTACTCCAAACAAATCGTCACGCTCACCTACCCGCACATCGGCAACGTGGGGACCAACGCCGAAGACATGGAGTCGGCGCTCGCCTATGCCGCGGGGCTCGTCGTGCGCGACCTGCCGCCGCGAGCCAGCAATTGGCGTATGCAGGAGACCCTGCCACAGTTTTTGATCCGTCAGGGCGTCGTCGCCATCGCCGATATCGATACGCGCCGACTGACCCGCATCCTGCGCGAAGGCGGCGCTCAGTCTGGCTGCATCGCGACGGGCGGTCCGGGCGATTCGCTCGAAGGCTTGGAGCGGGCGGCGCTCGAGGGCGCGCGAGCGTTTCCGGGTCTGAAGGGGATGGATCTCGCGAAGGTCGTCTCGACGCGTGAGCGCTTCGCATGGACGGCGGGAAGCACGTTCGATCCGCCGCCCGCGCGTACGGCGGATCATCGAGCCTTTCGTGTGGTCGCCTACGACTACGGTGTCAAACACAACATTCTGCGACTGCTCGTCGATGCGGGCTGCGACGTGACGGTGGTTCCGGCGCAAACGAGCGCCGCCGACGTTCTGGCGCTCTCGCCTGAAGGCGTGTTTCTCTCGAACGGGCCGGGTGATCCCGAGCCCTGTGATTACGCGATTCGCGCAATTCGCGAAATCCTTGAGCGCGACGTACCGATTTTCGGTATCTGTCTTGGGCATCAGTTGCTCGGTTTGGCGAGCGGGGCGCGCACGGTGAAGATGAAATTCGGACACCATGGCGCGAATCATCCTGTGCAAGACCTGCAGACCGGTCGGGTGCTCATCACGTCGCAAAACCACGGCTTTGCGATCGACGAAGCGAGTCTGCCAAAGAATCTCGTCGCCACCCATCGCTCGTTGTTCGACGGGACGCTGCAAGGTGTAGCCCGGACCGATCGTGTGGCGGTCAGTTTTCAGGGGCACCCCGAAGCGAGCCCGGGACCGCGCGACGTCAAATATTTGTTTGAGCAATTCACCGCCGCGATGCAGCGTCGGCGGACGCCCTGAGTCGACCCATGCCGAAAAGAACAGACATCCAAAGCATCTTGATCATCGGCGCGGGTCCGATCGTCATCGGTCAGGCCTGCGAATTCGATTATTCCGGCGCCCAGGCCTGCAAGGCGCTGCGAGAGGAGGGCTATCGGGTCATCCTCGTGAACTCCAATCCTGCGACGATCATGACCGACCCGGAGATGGCGGATGTCACCTACATCGAGCCCATCCACTGGCGCACGCTCGCGCGCATCATCGAAAAAGAGCGCCCCGATGCGGTGCTACCGACGATGGGCGGCCAGACGGCGCTCAACACCGCGCTCGATCTGGTCCGCGAAGGCGTGCTCGAAAAATTCGATGTCGAGCTGATCGGCGCGTCGCGCGAGGCCATCGACATGGCCGAAGATCGCGAACTCTTCCGTAATGCAATGCGCGAGATTGGGCTCGAGTCGGCGCGTGCGGCGGTCGCTCACAGTCTCGAAGAGGCGTTCGCCATTCAAGCGTCTCTCGGGTTTCCGTGCGTCATTCGACCCTCGTTCACCTTGGGTGGATCGGGTGGCGGTATCGCTTACAACCGCGAAGAGTTCGAGACCATCGTTGCCCGCGGCCTCGATGCTTCACCGACCAACGAGGTTCTCGTCGAGGAGTCGGTGCTCGGCTGGAAAGAGTTCGAGATGGAAGTCGTCCGCGATCGCGCCGACAACTGCATCATCGTGTGCTCGATCGAAAACCTCGATCCGATGGGGGTGCACACGGGTGATTCCATCACGGTGGCGCCCGCGCAAACCCTGACGGACAAAGAATACCAACGCATGCGCGACGCCTCGATCGCGGTGCTCCGCAAGATCGGCGTCGATACCGGCGGGTCGAACGTGCAGTTCGCGATCAATCCCGACGATGGTCGACTGATCGTCATCGAAATGAATCCGCGCGTGTCGCGCTCGTCGGCCCTCGCCTCGAAAGCCACCGGGTTTCCGATCGCCAAGATCGCCGCCAAGCTCGCGATCGGGTACACGCTCGACGAGCTGCGCAATGACATCACCGGCGGTGCGACACCGGCATCGTTCGAGCCGACGATCGACTACGTCGTCACCAAGATTCCGCGATTCACGTTCGAGAAGTTTCGCGGCGCCAACGATCGGCTGACCACCCAGATGAAATCGGTGGGTGAGGTGATGGCGATCGGTCGGACGTTCCAGGAGTCGCTACAGAAAGCGCTGCGCGGACTCGAGACCGGTCTCGATGGGCTCTCGCCCATCACGAAGTTGCCGCTCAACGAAGAGGCGCAAAGTACGCTCGCGCAGGCGCTGCGTATGCCGGGTCCCGACCGCTTGCTGCAGGTCGCCGACGCGTTTCGTGCCGGATGGACGTTCGATCGTATTCACGATCTGAGTCGCATCGATCCGTGGTTCCTCGCGCAAATCGCCGAACTCATCGAGACCGAAAACGAGATTCAGCGTGGAGGTTTCGCGGAGCTCTCAGCCGCCAGGCTGCGTGGGCTCAAGCGCAAGGGTTTCTCCGATGCGCGTATCGCCAAGCTCGTCGCCCGTAGTGAGAGCGAGATCCGCGGCTTGCGACGTAAGCTCGGCATACGCCCGGTGTACAAGCGGGTCGACACCTGTGCGGCGGAGTTCTCGACCTCGACGGCCTATCTCTACTCAACATACGAGGAAGAGTGCGAGGCGGCTCCCACCGCTCGCCGTAAGATCATGATTCTCGGTGGCGGTCCGAACCGCATCGGGCAAGGGATCGAGTTCGACTACTGCTGCGTGCACGCGGCCTTGGCGCTGCGCGACGACGGATTCGAGACCATCATGGTCAATTGCAATCCGGAGACGGTGTCGACGGACTACGACACGTCGGATCGACTCTACTTCGAGCCGCTCACGCTCGAGGATGTTCTCGAAATCATTGATCTCGAAAAACCGGAAGGCGTCATCGTCCAATACGGTGGGCAAACACCGCTCAAGCTTTCGCGTGCGCTCGAAAAAGAGGGCGCACCCATCATCGGCACGTCGCCCGACTCGATCGATGTCGCCGAAGATCGTGAACGCTTCCAGAAACTCGTTCAGGCGCTCGGCTTAAAACAACCCGCGAACGCGACGGCGCGCACGGAAGCTCAGGCACTTTCGCTGGCGCAGCAGGTCGGATTCCCGCTCGTCGTTCGGCCCTCGTACGTGCTCGGCGGGCGTGCCATGGAAATCGTGTTCAACGAGGACGATCTGCAGGCGTACATGACGGATGCCGTTCGCGTGTCCAACGAGAGCCCCGTGCTGCTCGATCGATTCCTCGATGACGCCATCGAGGTCGACGTCGACGCGGTCTGCGACGGTCAACGCGTACTGATCGGCGGCATCATGGAGCACGTCGAGCAGGCGGGTGTTCACTCGGGTGACTCGGGTTGCTCACTGCCGCCCAATAGTCTCTCCGCGGCGCTGCAAGAGGAGCTCCGAGAGCAGACGCGCAAGCTCGCGCTCGCGCTCAATGTCGTCGGCCTGATGAACATCCAGTTCGCCATACAGAACGGGACGATCTTCGTGCTCGAGGTCAACCCGCGTGCCTCGCGTACGGCGCCCTTCGTCTCGAAGGCGATCGGATTGCCGCTCGCCAAGGTCGGCGCCCGTGTCATGACCGGACGCTCTCTCGAATCGCTCGGCGCCACGCACGAGCGCGTGCCGCCGTACTACTCGGTCAAAGAGGCGGTATTCCCCTTCGTGAAATTCCCCGAGGCTGATCCCATTTTGGGGCCCGAAATGAAGTCGACGGGCGAGGTGATGGGAACGGGGCGTAGTTTTGGCGAGGCCTACGCCAAGGCGCAGGCCGCTTCGGGCGTGGTTCTTCCTCGATCGGGACGTTGTTTTTTGAGCGTTCGAGAACGCGACAAATCGGGCGTCGTAGAGCTTGCCCGAAAATTGCTCGCACGGGGTTTCGATCTCGTCGCGACCGAGGGAACCGCCCGGGTGATCGGCCAGGCGGGCTTGCCCGTGCGCGTGGTCAATAAGGTGCGTGAGGGTCGACCCCACTGCGTCGACATGATCAAAAATAACGAGATCGTCCTGATCGTCAACACCACCGAAGGCAAGCAGGCGGTGAGTGAGTCACACTCGATCCGTCGGGAGGCAGTCCAGCGGCGGGTGACGTACTACACCACTCTTGCCGCCGCGCTCGCGACCTGCGACGCTCTAGACTCTTTGGATCAGGTCGACGTCAACCGGCTGCAGGACCTCCACCAGGAAGTTCGGGCGTAAGCCGGATTTTTCTTTGAGGAGGAGATCGCGTGAAGCGCAATCCCATGACCGCCCGCGGCGCAGAGTTGTTGCGCGCCGAGCTCAAGCGTCTCAAGTCCGAAGACCGTCCGAACGTCATCAAGGCGATCGCTGAAGCCCGTAGTCACGGCGATCTCTCGGAGAACGCCGAGTATCACGCGGCGCGCGAACAGCAAGGTTTCATCGAGGGCCGCATTGCTGAACTCGAATCGAAACTGTCGACCGCCGACATCATCGACGTCGCGCAACTCACCAACACCGGGAAGGTCGTCTTCGGCGCGACCGTCGATCTCGAGGGTGAAGACAACGGAAAGACCGTGACCTACACCATCGTCGGCGAGGACGAAGCGGACATCCGCGCGGCGCGCATTGCCGTGACATCCCCCATCGCACGGGCGCTCATCGGCAAGTCCGAGGGCGATGTGGTCGAGGTCGCCGCCCCGGGCGGAACCCGCAGCTACGAGATCGTGGCGGTCCGTTACGAGTGAGGGGTGCGCGACGGGTCGGTACCGTCGACAACGGTCTTCAATCCGGCAGCACGATTTTCGGCAGGTCGGCGCGCTTGCGGTAGAGCGTCGCGACGTGACCGATTCGGCCCACCAACACGCTGTTCGTGTCCCGGGCAAGGTTCTCGAGCGCTGCATCACGCGCTTCACGCTCTGCGCCGGTCATCCGAACCTTAATGAGTTCATGGTCTTGTAGGGCGCGTCGTGTTTCGGCGACGACCGCCGCGCTGACCCCTGCGTTACCGATCAGGATGACGGGTTTGAGGGGGTGGGCGAGGCCCCGCAGGTAGCGGCGCTGCTTGTCGGTGAGTGTCATGGGCGGCGATTGTAATCGTCAATTCAGGTGCGAAGGCGGGGTTCGCGCTTGAACCCGGGACGGATGGCCTCATCTAAGTGTTTTGGCCAGCACTCGAAAAGGCTTGGGCGACCACCCGGTTTCGCGTCAAGGTGGCTGGTCGGGCAGGGGCCGATGGTGTACGTTGAGAGCTCGGCGCAACGGAATGCGCCCCCGAGGAACGACTATGAACGACCTGATGAAGAATTTTGTGGTGTGGGCTCTGATCGCCGTGGCCGTGCTGGTGCTGTTCAGCCAGTTCGTACCGCGCTCGGCGCCGGTATCCGAGGTCAGTTATTCCTCGTTCCTCGAAGAGGTCCGAAACGGCCGTATCAACAGTGTGGTCCTGCAGGGGGACACCATCAGCGGCACGCGTAAAGACAAGAGCACTTTCGAGCTCTACAACCCGGAGACCGATAACACGGCGCTCATCGGGTCGCTCGCCAAGGCCAACGTGTCCATCATCGGTCGCGCCCCGAAGCAGCCGAACTTCCTCTCGCAGCTCATCCTGCAATTGGCCCCGGCGCTCTTGCTGATCCTCGTGTTCGTCTGGATGTTGCGCCAGATGCAGGGCGGGTCCGGTGGCCGCGGTGCGATGTCCTTCGGTAAGAGCCGCGCGCGTCTGCTGAGCGAGGATCAGGTGGCCGTCACCTTCGCCGACGTGGCAGGTGTCGATGAAGCCAAGCAGGAAGTCGGTGAGATCGTCGACTTCCTCAAAGATCCGTCCAAGTTCCAAAAGCTCGGCGGCAAAATCCCGCGTGGCGTGCTGATGGTCGGTAGCCCGGGCACGGGTAAGACCTTGCTGGCCCGCGCGATCGCCGGCGAAGCCAAGGTGCCGTTCTTCACCATCTCGGGCTCTGACTTCGTCGAGATGTTCGTCGGTGTCGGCGCCTCGCGTGTGCGCGACATGTTCGAGCAGGCGAAGAAGCACGCGCCCTGCAT
>JBMTZJ010000031.1:0-13171 GCA_049455515.1 Steroidobacteraceae bacterium | reverse complement strand
TCGTGAACGGCGCGCCGTTGAAACCGCCGTTTCCCGCGGGAACCGTCGAGGCGGTGTTCGGAATGGGCTGCTTCTGGGGCGCCGAGCGGCTCTTTTGGAAGATACCCGGTGTCGTATCCACCGCTGTCGGCTATGCGGGAGGCTACACGCCGAATCCCACCTACGAAGAGGTTTGCAGCGGGCTCACCGGGCATGCCGAGGTGGTGCGCGTCGTGTTCGATCCGACTCAGGTGTCCTACGGCGAACTGCTGCGTGCCTTTTGGGAGCGCCATGATCCGACGCAGGGCATGCGTCAGGGCAACGATATCGGCACGCAGTACCGCTCGGTCATCTACTGCACGAGCGAGGCGCAGCTCGCGGAAGCCACCGCGAGTCGCGATCGCTATCAGTCGAGTCTTGCGGGCCGCGGGTTTGGCGCCATCACCACAGAAGTGATCCCGGCGCCCGAATTCTTTTATGCCGAGGACTATCACCAGCAGTATCTCGCCAAGAACCCGAACGGCTATTGCGGCCTCGGTGGTACCGGCGTGAGCTGCGCGATTTAAGCGGCTGCGCGCAACGCCGTTCGCAAAATTTCGACGGCGTTTCGGATTTCGTCTTCGGTCGAGATGAAGGGCGGAGCGAGCGCGATCGTCTCACCCGTAAAGCGGGGCAGTAGGCCGCGCGACAACGCCTGTTCGAACACCTGAAACGCTCGCAACGCGGGCTTGCCGGGAACCGGGGTCACATCGATGGCCGCCGCCAAACCGAGATTACGGATATCGGCAACGAGGGGTTCGCCCCGAAGCGAATGCACGGCCTCTTCGAGGACGGGTGCGAGCGTGGCAGCCCGCTCGATCAAACGATGCTCGAGTAGTTCATCGAGCGTGGCGTGCGCTGCGGCGACTCCGAGCGGATGTGCCGAATATGTGTAGCCGTGAAAAAACTCGATGAGATGCTCGGGGCCGGTCATGAACGCGTCATAGATCGCCTCGGAGGCGAGGACGCCTCCCAAGGGAACCGCTGCGTTGTTGACGGCTTTGGCGAACGTGATGAGGTCGGGTTTTACGCCAAAGAAATCGGCGGCAAAGGGTGTCCCGAGACGTCCGAAGCCCGTGATGACCTCATCAAAGATAAGCAGTATTCCGTGGCGCGTGCAGATCTCGCGCAGCCGTTGCAGATAGCCGCGCGGCGGTACGATGACGCCCGTGGAGCCTTGCATCGGCTCGACGATGACGGCGGCGATGTTGCTCGCATCGTGAAGCGCGACGAGGCGCTCGAGTTCATCGGCGAGATGTGCGCCCCATTCGGGCTGACCGCGTGAATACCCCATCTGCTTCGGGTCGAAGGTATGGGGCAGGTGATCGACGCCCGGGATCATGAGCGGGGCGAACATCTTGCGGTTGGCGAGGATGCCGCCGACCGAAATGCCGCCCATCCCGACACCGTGGTAACCGCGTTCTCGCCCGATGATTCGGGTGCGTGAGCTTTCGCCGCGCGCACGATGATAGGCGACGGCAATTTTTAGAGCGGTGTCGACGGCTTCCGAGCCGGAGTTGACGAAAAACACGCGATCATTCGGGCGTGAGGCGAATCGCGCAATACGCTCTGCGAGCGAAAACGCAGCCGGATGCCCCATTTGAAAGCTCGGACTGAAATCGAGCGTGGCCACCTGGCGTTGCACGGCTTGTACCACTCGATCGGGCGAGTGCCCGAGTGGGCAACACCACAGCCCCGACAGTCCATCAAAAACACGATTACCGTCCGCCAGCGTGTAATAGGCGCCTTTCCCCGAGGTGATGAGGCGGGGATGCGCCTTGAAATGACGGTTGTGCGTGAAGGGCATCCACCACGCGCGCAGCGCGGGTTCGCTGAGTGCCGCCGCCGGATCTCCCGCGAGTATTGCCGAGCTCACGTTCGTTATCCGCGCATCACGGAGGCGAGGCCGGTGGCGACGTGCTCGACGTTGGCGGGGCTCACGCCGGCGATATTGATGCGTCCATCGGGTGCCATGTAGATGTGAAGCGCTTCGCGCGCCGTGACGACTTGTTGGGGTGTAAGCGGCAAGCGCGAGAACATGCCGCGTTGCGCCTTGATCCAGCCGAAGTCGCGCTGACTGGCTGCGGTGAGTCGGTCCGCGAGCAAGGTCCGCAGCGAATTGATGCGGTTGGCCATATGACGTAACTCTGTCATCCAGTCCTGGCGCAGGTCGGGTTGGGACAAGACGCGATCGACGATGGCGGCGCCGTGATCCGGCGGCATCGACCACACCGTGCGGGCGAGGCGACCGAGATGGCCGGTGACGATCGCTGCGGGTTCGCTACCGGCCGACAGCACGGCGAGCATGCCGGTGCGCTCGCGATAGAGTCCGAAGTTCTTCGAGCAAGAGACGGCGACCAGTAGCTCGGGAACTGCTTTGGCGATCAGACGAATCGATGCGGCGTCGCGGTCGAGATCTTCGCCGAGCCCGTGATAAGCCATATCCATGAAAGGAATGAGTCGCCGCCGTGCCAAGACTTCCGCGACAGCCGCCCACTGCGAGGCGTCGAGGTCCTGGCCGGTTGGGTTGTGGCAGCAGGCGTGCAGCAAGACGATCGAACCGGAGGGCAGCGCATCAAAGTATTCGATCATGCGGTCGAAGGCGAGCGCATTGTTCGTCGCGTCGTAGTACGGATACTTTTCGAGTCGAAGGCCCGCATTGCCGAGTAGTGGGACGTGGTTTGCCCAGGTCGGGTCGCTGACGTGAATGCTCGAGCCAGGGCGCGCGGCCATCAAGAGCTCCGCGCCGAGTCTCAGAGCACCGCTGCCACCGGGCGCTTGCGCCAAAGAAAGATCGGTCTTGCGCCCTACGAGATCACTGCCGAAGGTGAGTGCGGCGACTTGAGCGTTGAAGGCGGGGTTGCCGATGGGCGAGAGATAGGTTTTGGTGATTTGACCCGCGAGCATCTCTTGCTCGGCGCGTTTCACGGCCCTCGGGATCGGTGTCTTACCAGACTCGTCCTTGTACACCCCGACGCCGAGATCGACTTTGTCCGGCGAGTCGTCTTTTTGAAAGGCGGCGGAAACGCCGAGGATGGGATCGGGAGGAACGCGAGTGAGAGTCTCGAGCATGGCGGGCCTGCGGAACGAGGAGTCGCCCGCATTATCGCAGCCCGCGTCAGCCCGCGCGACCTCCGGGCGGTTGAAACGTCGGGAAGAAGAGTTTGCGGAAGGTGAGGCGCAGCGTGCGCCCTTGGGGGTCGAGCAAGTCCGGTTGGTAAATGACGGGGACCGTGCCGTTCTGCGCTCGCACGGACTGCCGCTCGTTGAACAGATTGCCGATCACGAGACTGACGCGAGCGCCGCGCAGGGACGGGTAGTCGCGAGCCCAGGGTTGCAAACCGAGATCGGCGAAGACACGCAGATTCAGGGTGGTCAATGAGGCGAATTCGAGGTCGCCCCGCTGCGCCGCCACCGAGCTCGCCACGCGGCTGCTACTGCGCCAATTCGTGACGAGACGGCCACCGAAGCCGTCCCGGTTTGCGCCCACGGCCACTTCGAGCTCGTGCCGCGCCGCGGCACCCGTATCGAATAGCGAATCGCCATCGAGCAGATCGAGGATGGGCACGCCCGGTGCAAGCGCGATTTCGTCCTGGAGTCGCTGCGTGTACGTGAGCGTGAACTGCGCACTGCCGCGACGCGCGAAGGCGAGGAAGCGCTCGCCGATCTGCGCCATTCTCGCTCGACGGGCGGCGTCATCTTCCGGTGAGGCCGGATTGGGCGCTGGCGTTGAAGCGGAAGGCGTTGAAGCGGGCGGCATCGCTGCCGGCGGCATCGCTGCTGGTGGGGCGGGTCCGCGACCCTCGCCCCCTTGGCGATTCCCGCCGCCGCGTTGCCCAGGGAAGGGTGCTTCGGGCTGGGGACCCCACGGACGGCTGAGGTTGAGGGTGAACCGAAGCTCTTCGCGATCACGACTCAAAAGATTCACGGCGCGAGCATCGAGGCTCGTGAGTTTGCCCGAGGCATCGCGCTGAAAGCGTTCCGGAAAAGCGCGCTCGAGATCGGGTGTGGCAAGTGGCAAGCCCGAGATGATGTTGCGTGCGCGCGTTCGTACGTAATCGGCGTTGATGTCGAAGTCGATGTCTTCGAGCGGTCGTGAGCCGATGCCGATTTTGAAGACTTCGCGTCGGTCGGGTGAGAGCAGGGGGTTGCCCCCGGTGATGCGCGTCACATCGACCGTCTCGTTTCGTACCGAGTCGAACACCCGCGAGAACGGAGTCGAGAGGACTGCGCCACCCAGTTGTTGCATGGAGGGCGCGCCTTCTTCGTCAGTGACCGAGAGGATGACCCGGAGCTGGCGAGCGATCGACCAATTGAGACCGTAACCGAGTGTGCGGAGCGAGCCGACGTCGGAGATCTCTTCGATCGCGTAATTGAAGTTAGCTCCCAAGGCACCGAGCGCCGCCCGCTCGACGTCGCTACGCCAGATCGGCAAATCGAGATTGAGTTGAGCGTCTTGTTGCTGCCGGGATAGATCGGTGAAGAGCGTATTACCGAGACGCGTCGAGACGCTGTCGATGCTGCGCGTGCTGGCGCCCGCTTTAAGGGTGATGTTGAGTGGCCCTGCAGGGAGATCGACAGGTGACCCGTTCGCGACGAGATCGATGTCGAGCGTGTCGTTACGCGATCGACCGGTGAGCGTCTCGCCACCGGTTTCGGTGGTGGAGTCGTTACGTTCGACGTTGAGGTTTGATGACCATCGCCAGCCGGAGCGCGTACCTTGCAGCAACCCGCTCAAGCGCGCCTCGCTCGAGTCGGTGTCTCGTCGTAGGGGGATCGGACCGGCAGGCGAGGGTCGAAGGCCGAGCAAAGAGCGCTGCCGAGTGTCGTCGAACGAAGCATTGATCGTGAACGAGGAACCCTCCGCGAACGGCTTGGCGAGTACGGCGTTGGCCGTCACCTGATCGATGGTCGGCGCGAGTGAGCGAAACGCCGCATCGGCGTTCGGCGTGCCGTCGGCGCCGACGATGCGTCGCTCGCTTTCGAGCAATCCTTCCTCGCGACGCGCCTTGAGGTCGAACTGCAGTCGATCATCTTGTCGGATGCGCAACCAGTTGCCGCCGAGATCGAGGCCTTCGCGACCTCCGTCCGATGTACCTCGTGCGCCCGTTTCGGCGGTGAACGCGCGAAAGCGCGGCCTCAGGACGAAGTTGATGACGCGCTGGTCAGCCCGATAGCCGTACTTCAAGGCGACTTCCTCGGGCAGGATATCGGTGCGCAAGATGGCTTCGGTCGGAATATCGCGGATCTCGGCAAAACCGGAGGCGCGTACACCGTTGATGAGAACGATAGGACGTCCGCCACCGCGTCCGCGATTGCTCCCGAGTTGCGGCCCGAGCGCGGTCAGCAGTTCTGCGACCGAACCGACACCGAGCGCACGAATCTCCTGCGCCGACAACTGGAACTCGGGGGTGATGTCACCGATCACCGCGCCGAGTTCGCGACGACTCGTCACGACGACCTCTTCGAGCGCGGTATCGTCCATCCCTTGCTGAGCGATGATATCGCCCGCGAAGAGCGCGCTCGCCGCGGCAGCCCATGGCAGCGCCACGACGCGAAACGAGTTGCGGAAAGAGTGGGGAATCATACGGCGTCCTTGCGTGAGGACCCCATTGTAAATCAAGCGCGACGTCGGCGTCTTCTGATCAACACCCAAAGTATTGCAAAGATCGACACGGCGACGGCGGGCCAGAGCAGCTGCGGCAGGATCACGCGACGGAACGCGTTGATCGACACCTGGCGCTGTGGTTGATAGCCGTCGGGCAACGGCAGTACGCCATCCTCGACTTCAAATCTTTGATAAGCGGCGAGCAGACGCTGAAAGTCCTCAGGCCGCGCGGCGCGTAGATTCTGTGTTTCGCCGGGATCGCGCGCGATATCGAAGAGCTGCCACTCGCCATTGCCAACCGGTGGCAAGTTACGGACGAGTTTGAGATCGCCCTCGAACAGTGCGGCATTCCCGGCGAGTTCGTAGCCGAGCGTTTCGTTGGGTGCGCGGATTTCGGCGGAAGCATCGCGCAGGAGCGGTACCAGGCTGCGCCCCGTCATACGCTCGATCCCGCTCGGGGTCCCCGGATGCGTCACACCGGCAAGATCGAGCAGCGTGGGTGTGATGTCGGTGACGTGGGTGAAGCGCGAGGCGATGCGTCCGCGGCTCTCGGCTCCGCCCATCGTCTCCGGTACGCGCACGATTAGCGGAACGCGCAGTCCGCCTTCGCCGGCATAAAACTTGTGAGTCGATAGCGGAGAAACCGCAGCGCTCACCCAGTTGCGGCCGATCGTCGTGTACGCGTCTTTCGCGCCGAGCTGGTCGAGGTCTCGGTTGTACTGCGTCGCGAGCCACAGGCGGCCGCTCCAGTATTCGTAGGGATCGGACGGCTCTGCGCCGTTATCCGACAAAAAAATGAAAAGCGTATTGTCGTCGGCACCGAGCGCTCGAAGGGTTTCGCGTACGCGTCCGATTTCGTGGTCCATCGCCTCGGCCATGCCAGCGTAGACTTCCATTCGACGCGCTTCGTAGGCGCGTCGCTTCGGATCGAGCGCGTTCCAGTTTTCGAGTGCGGGCCACGCGCCGAGCGGCGTCCCCGAGGGCAGCAGCCCAAGTTCCATGGTTCGGGCGTGACGACGTTCGCGAAGCACCGACCATCCGTCATCGTATCGACCGCGCTGTCGGTCAATGAATTCGCGCGGGGCCTGCAGCGGGATATGGTTTGCCTGAAAGGCGAGATACAGAAAAAAAGGTGGCCGGTCTGACCCGCGGACTGCCCAGTCGTTCTTCAGGTAGTCGATCGCCTTGTCCGCGTAAAAGCGTGACGAGTAGAACTCTCGCGGCATGGTGGCGGGTTGGCCATCCTCGAACCAATACACGCGATCGGTCAGCGCCAAGTAACGCTGGCCCGTCTCCCAGTTATCCGATCCGCTGTCGCCCTGAATCAACGAGCGGTCGAAGCCGCGCGCAGGGGGCAAATTGTGAGGTTCCTTGCCGACATGCCATTTGCCCACGGCATACGTCCGATAGCCACTGCGCTGCAGCAGCGAGCTCACGGTGACGACGTTGCGATCGAGCACCGTCAGATAACCGGGGCGACCCTCGAGCGATCGAGGTACCGATTCGCGCATCGCACCCACGCCGGTTCGGTGACTGCGGATGCCCGTAAGCAACATGGCGCGGGTCGGTGAGCATTCGCCCGATACGTGAAAACTTGAGAAACGCGTACCCTCTGCAGCGAGGGCATCGAGGTTGGGCGTCGGGATCTCGCCGCCGAAGGATCCGAGATCGCTGTAGCCGAGGTCGTCGGCCACGATCACGACGATATTCGGTCGGGCGGTTGCGGCGTTGGCGAGCGGTGGAATGGACGCAAGGACGAGCAGCGCCACGGACGCGAGGCCCCACCTCATGCCGCGAGCTTTCTTCATCAGCGCGAGACGAGCAGTCCGCCGTCGCAGGTGATCACCTCTCCGACGGTGTACGCGCTCGCGCGCGAGGCCAGGAACAGGGCGAGCCCCGCGATGTCTTCGGGCGTCCCCACGCGACCGCTCGGATTGGTTCGGCCGACGGCATCCCAGTCGACGCCGTCACCTTCCACCTTGCCGCCAAAACCCACTCCCGTGCTCAGCATCCACGTCGGGAAAGGGCCCGGTGCGATCGCGTTGACGATGATGTGTTCGCGGATGAGGCGCGCTGCGAGCATGCGCGTGAGATGGTGAAGGGCTGCCTTGGAGGGCCCGTACGAGTACGTTTCGAATAGCGGCTTGCCGATACCGTCGATGGAGCCGATGTTGATCACCCTCGCCGGATTATCTCGGGTAGCGGCCGCTCGCAGCAGCGGCAGTACTGCCTGCGTCAAAAAAAACACGCCTTTGACGTTCGTTTCCATGACCTTGTCCCAACCCATCTCGGGGAAAGTGTCGATCGGCGCACCCCACGACGCTCCCGCATTGTTGACGAGCACGTCGAGGTGCGTCTCGCGTTCGGCGAGCGCTTTGGCGAGCGTCGTGACACCTTCGAGTTTCGAGAGATCGGCCGGCAGAGCTTCGCACTGGCCCCCGTGTTCACGCGCGAGACGCGCCGCCGTTTCCGTGCAGACATCGGCCTTGCGCGCGCTCAGATAGACCTTGGCGCCGTTGGCGAGAAAACCGGCTGCAATCATTTCGCCGATCCCGCGCGAGCCGCCGGTGACGAGCACCACCTTTCCTTTGACGGAAAACAGATTCTTCATACAGAAGGTCCTCAGGAGCGGGGAATATGTTTACGGAACTCGCCTTTGGCGATGGCATCACGATGCACTTCGTCGGGGCCATCGGCGAGCCGCAAGGTACGTTGCGAGGCGTAGGCGTAAGCAAGCGGGAAATCGTCACTCACGCCTGCACCGCCGTGCGCCTGGATCGCCCAGTCGAGCACGCGTAGCGCGACATTCGGCGCAACGACCTTGATCATGGCGATCTCGTTACGCGCGACCTTGTTGCCGGCAACGTCCATCATCCACGCGGCCTTGAGCGTGAGCAGGCGAGCCTGCTCGATGGCAATGCGCGATTCGGCGATGCGCTCGCGCCAAACCCCTTGCGTCGCGAGCGGCTTACCGAAGGCGACGCGACTCGCGAGCCGATCACACATGAGCTCGAGCGCCCGCTCCGCAACGCCGATCGAACGCATGCAGTGATGGATGCGTCCGGGACCTAAGCGCCCCTGTGCGATCTCGAAGCCTCGACCCTCGCCGAGAAGCAGGTGATCGACGGGCACACGAACGTCTGTCAACAAAACTTCCATGTGTCCGTGCGGCGCATCGTCATAACCGAACACCGGCAGTGCGCGCAGCACCTTGATTCCCGGCGTGTCGGCGGGAACGACGATCATGCTTTGCTGCGCGTGTACCGGTGCGTCCGGGTTGCTACGACCCATCACGATGTACACCTTGCAACGAGGGTCGCCTGCGCCCGAGCTCCACCATTTACGGCCGTTGATGACGTACTGATCGCCGTCACGCTCGATGCGACAGGCGATGTTCGTGGCGTCGGAGGAGGCGACCTCCGGCTCGGTCATGAGGAACGCCGAACGGATCTCGCCGTTCAGTAAGGGCTCGAGCCACTGATCTTTGAGCGCTTCGCTCGCGTAACGTTCGAAGACTTCCATGTTGCCGGTATCGGGCGCTGAGCAATTGAATACTTCAGCGGCAAAGGGCACCCGTCCCATGACCTCACAGAGCGGCGCGTATTCGAGGTTGCTGAGGCCTTGGGGCGCTCGAGCGCTGCGCGGCAGAAAAAGATTCCAGAGTCCCGCTGCACGGGCTTTTTTCTTCAGCTCTTCGACGATACGGGTGGGAAGCCAGGGATTACCCGCGGCACGATTCGAGGCGATCTCCTCGAAGAAGCGTCGCTCGTTGGGATAGACGTGATCGTCCATGAATGCGAGCAGTTGCCCGCGCAGTACCTTGACCTGATCGCTGTATTCGAAATGCATGCGGTCTCCCGGGTGATCGACGGCGGCCTCTACCGCTCGAGGGTTTTCGCAAAGGCCTCGATCGCTGCGTCATCGTAGCCGAGTTCGCGAAGGATTTCGGCATTGTGCTCGCCGAGCGACGGCAGTCGCAGCCGTGGCGCTGCCGGTTCCTCAAGAAACTTCACCGGCGGCCCGATGTGTTCGAGACCCTGGTCATCGAGCAGTCGCATACCGCGTGAACGGATCTGTGGATCATCGAACGCCTCGCGCAGGTCGTTGACCCAGGCGAAGCCGACCTCTTTACCGCCGAACCACTCGATCCATTCGGCGCGCGTGCGCGTGGCAAAGAGCTCGCGCAGATAGGCGATCAGCGGAGCCTGATGAGCGCCAGGGCCGCGTTCGCAGAGGGCGACGAAGTCGAGGCGGCCGAATTCACCGAGCAGGTTACGTACGAACTTGAGCTCTTGCGCCCCGAGCACGACGTGACGTCTGTCGCGAGTTCGGTAGATGTTGTAGAACGCCGATCCGCCGAGGCTGCGCTCTTCACGGGGTAAGGGCGGAGTTTTGAGGGCAAACGTCGAGGCGGTGATATTGGGTGTCCAGGCGATCGCCGAGTCGAGCATGGCGACGTCGACATAGTCGCCTCGTCCGGTTTTCTCTCGGCGTAACAGCGCCATCAGTACGCCAGAGAGCGCGTGCAACGACGCTGTGATATCGGCGACGGGCACATGCGGCATCACGGGCTCGCCGTCGTTGCCTTGATTGAGGCTGACGATGCCGCTCAGAGCTTCGGTCGAGAGGTCATGCGCCGGACGGTCTCGATACGGGCCATCTTGTCCGAATGCGGAGATCGAGCAGTAGACGATGCGCGGGTTGCGCGCCGAGACCGCTGCGTAGCCGACCCCGAGTCGATCGACGACGCCGGGTCGGAAGGCCTCGACGAAGACATCCGCGGTCTCTGCGAGGCGTAACACGGCCTCGCGTCCTGCGTCGGTTTTGAGATTGACGCAGAAACTTTTTTTGCCACGCTGCGTGTTACGGAAGAAGACAGTGTGGCCGCCTTCGTGCAACCCGATGTGACGACCGGGCTCGCCTTCACCGGGAGACTCGATCTTGATCACTTCGGCACCGTGGTCGGCCATCATCAAGGTGAGCTGCGGTCCCGGTAGGAACTGCGAAAGATCGACGACGCGGATACCGTCGAGTTTCACGTGATGCCCCGTCGACGCAGCGCTTCGATTTCAGAAGCCGAGTAACCGAGTTCTTTGAGCACGGCGTCGGTATCGGCGCCGAGCGCCGGGGCAGAGCGCGCTGGCAGACGTTCGCCATCGAGTTTGATCGGGTTGGCGAAGCTTCGAAAATCCGCGCGCTGTGGGTGCGGTGTCGAGCGGATCATGCCGGAGGCGATCGGGAAGGGATTATTCAAGGCCTGTGCCATATCGTTGACCGGCGCAGCGGGAAGCACGCCCTGCAACTTCGCGAGCCATTGCGCCGTGGTCTCGCGCGCGAAGATCTCATCCAGCAGCGGCGTCAAGGCGTCGCGGTGTTCGCGTCGTTGCGGCATCGTGGAAAAGCGCGCGTCCTCGGCGATCTGCGGTGCATCGAGTACGTTCATCAATTCCTGCCAAAATTTCTCCGTCATGCACATGATGAAGATCCAGCCGTCGGCGGTCTTGAAGAGCTGTACCGGTGTAGCGGTCGGATGCGCACTGCGAGGCATGCGTCCGGTGACGAGCCCATCATTGAGATACCACGTGCCCGGATAAGACAGCTGATGCAGCGCGACGTCGAATAAGCTCACATCGATATCGCGTCCGACGCCGCTTCGTGCGGTACCGAAGAGTGCGGCAAGTAACGCGAGCGCGGTGGTGATGCCCGTCATGTAATCGACGATCGAGAGACCCATCCGTGCGGGCGGCGAGCCGGGCTCGCCGGTGACGTGCAGATAGCCGGTCTCGGCTTGCATCAAATAATCGTAGCCGGGCCATGCTCGACGCTCGTTGTCGCGCCCGTAGGCCGATAGATGCGCGCAAACGATGCGTGGGTTCGCGCTCTTGAGCGCCGCGTAGGTGAGGCCGAGCTTGTCGGGTTGATCGCCACGCAGATTGTTGAGTACGGCGTCGGAGGTGGCGACCAACCGTTGGAAGGCTTGTTGACCCTCAGCGGTCTTCAGGTCGAGGCAGACGCTGCGTTTATTGAGATTGAAGGTCTGGAAAAAGTGAGAGTCGTGTTCGCCGAGGAAGAAGGGACCCATGCCTCGTGTGGCATCACCACCCTGAGCGCGGTTCTCGATTTTGATGACTTCCGCGCCGAGATCGGCGAGGTACATCGAGCCGAAGGGACCTGCGCCGAACGCTTCGAAGGTCAGGATGCGCAGGGCCGCAAGCGGAAGAGGCGATCCGGTCGATTTCACGGGCGCACTCAAACAGGGTTCCTCTCGATCAATTGGCGCGCGATGATGATTCGCTGCATTTCATTGGTGCCCTCACCGATACACATGAGCGGCGCGTCGCGGTAGTACCGCTCGACATCGAAATCCGTGGAGTAGCTATAGCCACCGAAGATGCGCATGGCCTCGAGACTGTTTTCGACACCCGCTTCGGAGGCAAAAAGTTTTGCCATGCTCGATTCGAGATCACAGCGCTCTCCGGTGTCGTACTTGCGGGCAGCTTGTTCGATCAGCAGTCGTGCCGCCTCGACGCGCGTCGCCATGTCTGCGAGTTTGAGTTGGATGGCTTGATGCTGGGCGATCGGCTTGCCGAAGGTGTGTCGCTCTTGCGCGTAGCGTAAGGCGTCGCGGAGTGCACCGGCGGCGATCCCCGCACCACGTGCTGCCACATTGATGCGGCCGAGTTCGAGGCCGCCCACGGCCTGCTGAAAACCGCGGCCTTCGACACCGCCGATGAGCTGGTCGGCCGGTACGCGGAAGTCGGTGAATACGAGTTCTGCACTGTCGATGGATTTGTAGCCGAGTTTGCGAATTTTTTTGGCGGCCTCGAACCCCGGGCCTTTCTCGCACAAGAACATCGACATGCCTTTGTGGCGGGGCTCCGCCTCGGTATCGGTTTTCACGAGCACACCGAAGCAACTGCCGTATACGCCGTTGGTGATCCAAGTCTTGGTTCCATTGATCACATAGTGATCGCCTTCGCGTCGCGCGACCGTACGAATCGCTTGCAGATCGGTGCCCGCATTGGGTTCGGTGAGTCCGATGCCTCCGCGGATATCACCGCAGGCGAACCGCGGTAGCCATGTCTTCTTTTGTTCGTCGGTTCCGTGCCGTTGAACGCACGCCGCCATGATGAGATGCGAGTTGAAGATTCCGACGGGCGCCATCCAGATCGAGGCGATGCTCATCACGACACGGGCATAAGTCGAGGCCGAGAGACCGAGCCCACCATACTCCGGCAGGATCGTCGCGCCGAAGAGCCCGAGCTCTTTCATTTGCTCGACGATCTCCTGCGGATACTCGTCCGCATGATCGAACTTTTTGGCGATCGGCTTGAGTTCTCGCTCGGCCCAACGCTCGATGCTGTCGATGATCTCCTGATCGAGGTTCTCGCTCATTCTTTGATCCCTGCGATGTTCTTGTCAGTAGCCCATGCGATCTTCAACGGCATGACCGCGTTTGGCGACGAGGATGCTCCGTTCGAAAGTACAGATGATTTTTCCGTCCTGGTTTTTTCCGGTGGTGCTTACCGTCACGACACCTGCGGT
>JBMTZJ010000030.1:0-13254 GCA_049455515.1 Steroidobacteraceae bacterium | reverse complement strand
GCTCTCACCGCCCTCGAAACAGCGCTCGCTGACGTGGCATGAGCAGCGCCCAGAGAAGCGTCGCAGACACACCGACAGCCCCCGATATCGCGGCAATGCGAACCCCCTCCGTGATGGTTTGAGGGTTACCGAGAAATACGCCGATCGCCGCCCACACGAACACCGCGCCGTAAGCCACGTTGCGAGTCACCGCGACCATCCACACGTAAACGGCCGTCGCCCCGCATACGGTGGCGAGTGCCCATTGGTCCATCGTCAAACCGAACGGATACCAACCGATATCAAAGAAAAGTGTCGCGACATTGACGAGCGTCGCGGTCGTGATCCAACCGAAGTAGATCGCAAAGACACCATCGACGCACAGAAACTCTCCGGCCGAAGGAGGCGACAACCGACGCAGTCGCGTGAAGATCACGATCAGGGTGGCGAGTATGAACAGCATGATCACCACGCTGAGCAGCACCTGCCGGTAGTGCCAGGCGAAGATCCAGGCCGCATTGCCGAGAGCGTTAAGCAGATAGGGATTGGTGATCGGAGCGATGCGAGAGCGTACCCGTGGCGAACCCCGCCACGCCGCGATCCCGAAGGCCAAGAGACCGAGGTAGATCACGGACCAGATCGAGAACACGTATCCGGGCGGGGTAAATCCCGTGGGATAGAGGCGCGACAACTCACCCGTATTGAGCCCGTTGATCGGGACGAGGTTGGCTGCTGCGTTCACGATGAGTACCATGACCGTAGCAAGCAGCGGAGCAAAGGTGCGATCCATATGACGACCTCCTGGCGTGCCATCATACTCACATCGCTGCTCGGGTTAGGAGCTTGCTCGACGATGACTCTCGACGGCCGCACGATCAATACCCGCTATCAGAGCACCAATCACGATAGTCGGGTGAGATATTTGATCCTGCACTTCACCCAGCTCGATTTCGACCGCTCGGTCGAAGCGCTCACTCGCGCGCAGGGTCCGCGCCGGGTCAGCAGCCATTATTTGGTGGGGGTCGAGCCCCCCACTATCTACCGTCTGGTCGATGAGGGCCGTCGAGCGTGGCACGCCGGTCAAAGCTTTTGGCGCGGAGATACCCAGCTCAATGCGAGCTCCGTCGGCATCGAAATCGTGAATATGGGGGACGACGCCGCGCCCGGCGTCGATTTCGCCGACTTCCCGCCCGCCCAGATCGATGCGGTCGTATCACTGGTTCGGGACATCGTTGTCCGTCACCGTATTGCGCCTCACCATGTCCTCGGCCACAGCGACATCGCGCCGCAACGAAAAACCGACCCCGGGCCGAAGTTTCCTTGGCGTCGTTTGGCTGAAGAAGGGCTCGTGCCCTGGCCGGACCCTGCGGCCGTCAACGCAGCCCTGCCCGTCCATCAAGCCTCCCTGCCCGCCGTCAGCTGGTTTCAGCAGCAACTCGACGCGATCGGTTTTGAGGTCCCGCGGCACGGAGAGTTTGACGAGGCCACCCGACGGGTCATCGCCAACTTCCAAATGAAATACCGGCCGACCCGGTTTGATGGGACACCCGACGCCGAGACGGCCGCCCTACTCGACGTGGCCGGGAGGCCGGCGGGATGGGTCATCCGCGATAAATCGGGCGCCTGGACGCCCTATAAGCCCGATTAAAGGCTTGAAGGCCCCCGCGGCA
This sequence comes from Steroidobacteraceae bacterium, assembly GCA_049455515.1. Classification (GTDB taxonomy): domain Bacteria; phylum Pseudomonadota; class Gammaproteobacteria; order Steroidobacterales; family Steroidobacteraceae; genus UBA964. Next base: position 11,605 of record JBMTZJ010000030.1, on the reverse strand, counting down.
CAGGGGGGCCACTGCAGGCGGGCGCTAGGGGATGGCGTCGAAAGACGGGACCGCTGTCGGGGTCGGTGTCCCGCCCGGTGTGAGCGTACTGTTTCCGAGCTGCTTCGCGGAGTTATCGCCCCAGGTCCAGGTCGTACCCTCAGCTCCGATCGCCGCTGCGAAGGATAACCCTCCGATATCAACCGCAATCGCGCCACTCACGACGCTCACGGCCCCGAAGGTGTTTCGGGCGGTCGTGCCGCCGTCACCCAGCGAGCCCGCATCGTTGGCACCCGCCGCAGCCAAGAGACCCTCTGCACCCAGCGCAATCGTGCTCCGCTCGCCAGCCGCTGCATCGATAACGCCGCGTCGAACCGCCACCGGTACACCCAAGGCGGTCGGTGCCCCCGCACCGAGACCGAGCTGACCATCTGCGTTATTGCCCCAAAGGTAGAGCCCCCGACGGAGACTCACCGCGATCGACACATCGCCTCCCGCCCGGACACGCTGGATCTGGGTTAACCCCGTGGGCGTCGGTACCCGCGCGGTCTTGAGCGTGCCGTCGCCCGCTTGGCCCAGGGCATTGGCGCCCCAAGCCCAAACGCTCCCGTCGATGCGCAGTGCCACGACGTGGTTATTACCCGCGGCAATCTGCGCAACGCTGACGATGAGACTCGCTTTGGGAAGCGTGGTCGGATCACGCCCACCATCGCCCAACTGACCGAGGTTGTTGGCGCCCCAAGTAAAGACTCGGCCGTCCTCGAGTAGCGCGACCGAGTGAAACTTGCCCGCAGCCACCGCCACGGCGAGACCGGGCAAATTGACCTTTGCGGGCGCCGAACGGAAGAGCAGATCACCGAGCCCGAGCTGTCCGGAATCGTTTCCGCCCCACGCGTAGACCTCGCCGCTGTCGAGCAGCACGAGGGCGTGTGAGCCTCCGGCTGCGATTTGTCGCGCCGTGCGGCCCGCGGGCAAGGTCACCGAACCGATCGTATCGCTCGCGGCGCCGATGGTGCCGTCACCGCGTTGTCCGTCGGTGTTGTAGCCCCAGCTCGCAATCGTGCCGTTGCTACGACGAACGAGCGTGAAAGAGGTCGTCGCCGCTCCAGATTTACCCAACGCCACTTGGGCCGCCGCGACGGGAACCGCAGCAACACTGCCTGAAACCACACGGAGCGTTGCCGCATTGCTGGTTACGCTGCCCAAAGAATTACGGACGACCACCGAGTACGCAGCATTGTCGTCTGCGGCATCAGCCAATCCCAATGGGAGAACGCGCGACGTAGCACCGACGATATCGACGCCATTGCGGCGCCATTGGAATTGCAGGTTTCCACCCGTAGCGCTGACACCAAAGAAAACCGGATCTCCCGCAACGACCGTTTGCGACACAGGTTGAAGGGTGAGCGACGGACTCGAGATCACCGTCAGGGTGACCGATTGACTCGCCACAACGCCGCCCGGATTGACGACGAGCGCCGTGATGAGCGCGCCATCGTCGGCAGCCGTAGTCGCTGTGATGGTGTACGTCGCCGCGTTGGCGCCCGCAATGGGCTGATCGTCACGCAACCACTGATACTGCAGCTGCTCGCCCGTCGCCGTGACTGAAAAACTCGCTGAGGCGCCCGCGTTGACCGAAACGGCGATGGGCTGCGTGGTAATCGTCGGTCCCGGCTTGACCGTTAGCGTGGCCTCGTTGCTGGTGGAGGTGCCCTGGGCGTTCGTCACCTTGACCGAAAATTTGGCGCCATCGTCGGCAGCCGTCACGGGATCGGTGACGTACGTTGCGTTGGTGGCACCGACGATGGCAACGCCGTTCCGCAGCCACTGGAAGGTGAGCGGCGGCTTGCCCGAGACGCCGAAGTCGAACTTCGCTTGCTGACCGACGAAGGCCACTCGGTCTTTGGGCTGATCAGTGATCGACGGCGCTTCAGGCCCCGCGCTCGAGAGGCAGCTCGACAACGCAAGCAAGACGACGAGGGCGAGTGCCGGCCTCAAAAGGCGGCTGAAAAAGGCGCGGAGTGACATCCGCGTAATTCTATCCGAACTGCGGCTTCAACGCCCCGAGCGCCCCGATGGTAAAGAGCAGCACCCAGAGCACGACGAGCGCCCAGGTCCCCTTGCGCATCAGTTGCTGGAATTCCGCATTGTCGGCATCGGTTGCCCGATCTGCCGCGATCGCCGGCAACGCCGCACGATAGGCCTCGCGAATGTAGTACCGCACGAATATCCCACACACCATCCCGCCGGCGAACAGCAGCACCTTGAGTGCCAGCCAATGGGTCGGATAGGGCCAGCCCGCGATCAAAGACCATAGTCCGCTTCCCGCAAAAAATGCGATCACGGATAGCGCATGCGCCAGTCCCAGCGCGCCAACGCCGGACCTTCCGGCGCTTTGCGGCGCCAATGCACCAGCCACATGAACCAGAACCAGAGCGCCGAGGCGACCCACAGCAACACCATCCAGACGCCCGAGATGGGCACGAGGCCCAGCATCGCCGCGAGCGTGAAACCGAGGGGGACGGACATGATCATGGCGTTACGCACGTGCTGATCGACATCGAGCAGGAAGTCCCAGAGCCGCATGCGCTCTGCGCCCGAGAGTGTCGTCGTACGTGCGACGTAATGCGTGAGCGCATTGATGACGAGCTCGCTGCCGAGCCAGTAGCCCATGACGAGAACGTGAGCCCATTTGACGAGCGCGTAGGAGGTCATAGGGCGATACGGTACCAACACCACTCGGGGTAACCTGACCGCAGGGCGGCACTCCGTGAAAGTTGCATGTCAGATCCGGTAACGTAGGGACTATGTCCAAACTCACTACATGGCTCGGGGCCCTGTTCGTCACGATCGCCGCACCGCTCGCTTCGGCCCAGAGTTTTTCTTTGGCGCCCCTGCCCTACTCGCACGATGCGCTCGCCCCGGTCATCGATGAGCAAACCATGCGCATCCACCACGGGCGTCATCATCAGGCTTACGTCGATAACCTCAACAAGGCCGTCGCGGCGGCACCTGCGCTTGCCGGGCTGTCGCTCGAAGCGCTGATGGCGCAAATCTCCAAAGCCGGCGAGGCCGTCCGTAACAACGGCGGTGGTCACTGGAACCACACGTTCTTCTGGCAATCCATGACGCGACCCGGGCAAGGCGGTTCGCCTTCCCCCGAGTTACTTGCCGCAATCAATCGCGACTTCGGCTCGTTCGATCAATTCAAAGCCGCTTTCCGTGCTGCGGGGCTCAGTCGTTTCGGATCGGGTTGGGCCTGGCTCATTGTCACGAGCGACGGCAAGCTCAAAGTTTCCTCGACGCTGAATCAAGACAATCCTCTCATGGACATCGTCGCCGATCGCGGCCAGCCGCTGCTCGGTAACGACGTCTGGGAGCACGCGTACTACCTGCAATACCAAAATCGTCGCGCCGATTACCTCGATGCCTGGTGGCAAGTGGTCGACTGGTCGGTGGTCTCTCGTCGTTACGCCGACACTCAAAAATAAAATCGAATAAAGGCTAAGGACGGCATGTTGAAGTTCCTGAAGTCCGACGTCGGCGCGGGCACATTGCTCGTCGTGGCGGCCGTCGCCGCTATGGCGCTCGCCAACTCGCCGATGGCCGATGTCTACTCCGGCACGCTCGGCACGAAAATCCGCATCGGGATCGACGGTTTCGGCCTCGAAAAATCGGTATTACTTTGGATCAACGACGGGCTGATGGCCGTGTTCTTTCTGCTCGTGGGTCTCGAAATCAAGCGCGAGCTCCTCGAAGGCGAATTATCGGATCGGCGTCGCGCGGCATTACCGGTGATGGGCGCCATCGGCGGCATGTTCGTCCCTGCAGGGATTTATGCAGCGATCAACTTCAATAGTCCGCACACGCTCTCCGGTTGGCCGATCCCGGCCGCGACAGACATCGCTTTCGCGCTCGGTGTGTTATCGCTCGTCCGTCGGCACGTCGCGCCGGGCTTGCGGGTGTTTTTACTCGGTCTCGCGATCATCGATGATCTCGGCGCGATCATCCTGATCGCCATTCTGTTCACGGCCGATCTCTCCAGTCAGGCTCTGATACTGGCGGGCGTGTGCGCCGTGATTCTCGCCCTTCTGAACCGCTTCGGCGTCGAGCGCCTCCTGCCTTACCTCGCCGTGGGTTTTTTCTTGTGGTTGGCAGTTCTCAAATCCGGTGTTCATCCGACGATTGCGGGTGTCGTACTCGGTACGATGATCCCGCGAAAGGCGATGTCGAAACTCGAGCACACGCTTCAGCCCTGGGTGGTCTTCGGCATCATGCCGATCTTTGCACTCGCCAACGCCGGCGCCTCGCTGGAGGGCGTCGGTCTGAACACCTTCGGCGAGCCGGTTGCCCTCGGAATCATCTTGGGTCTTTTCTTAGGCAAGCAACTCGGCGTATTCGCCGCCTGTTGGCTCGCGGTCCGCAGCGGGATCGCTCAACTGCCGGCAGGCAGCAATTGGGCCTCGTTGCATGGCGTTGCCATCATCACGGGGATCGGCTTCACGATGTCCCTGTTCGTGGGATCGCTCGCCTTTGACACGAACGCTTACGACACTGCGGTACGACTCGGCGTGCTTGCCGGATCGACACTCTCCGCCGTCGTGGGATGCCTCTGGTTGGTGATGCTCAGCCGACGCTGAGATTTAGAGCCGCGGGTCTGCGGACGCCATCACCATGGAGAGCGGATCCAATCGTCGGGCGCCCTCGAACAGCCGCTCGTAAGCCGGATCGTCGAGACGATCGATGCGCACCAGCGTCCGGGCGCGCGGTGCATGGATGAAGCGCCCGTCGCCGAGATAAATACCGACGTGGGAGTTCGGCGCGCCGCGAGTATTGAAGAAGACGAGATCTCCCGGCCGAAGATCTGTTTCAGCCACAGCCGCTCCGACCGAAGCCAACTGACGGGACGTCCGCGGCAGCGCGATACCGAGCGCCTCGCGATAGACGTGATTGACGAGGCCGCTGCAATCGAAACCGCTCTTCGGATTGTTGCCCCCGAAACGGTACGGCACACCGATGTTCTGCAAGGCCCGGTTCACCACCCCCTGCATCAGAATCGACTGCAGCGTGAAAACCGTCGAGGCCTGTTCGGGCGCCGCTTCGGGTTCCGTATTCGCAACCGCCGCCTGCGCGTGCATCAGGACCGCCGCGGCTAAGGCGGCAGTCAGCAGACGTCGGGCATGGCGAAGATCTAGGACCGGCATGGCAATAGAGTTCGGATCCAGCGGAAATCGGGGGTAGGAGTGTATCGGCCTCGACCGAGTGATGCCACATTGACAGGGCGCCCGGCGCGGAGTTCCCCATACCACTAGAATGCGCCGATGGGAGAGCACGCCGCACGAACCGCCTTTTGGCAGCTGCAGTTTTGCGTGTTTTTATGGGGGTTCACGGCCATCCTCGGGCGGCTCATCGCCCTTCCGGCCACGGCCCTCGTCATCTGGCGGATGCTGCTCGCCACCGCCATCGTCCTCGCCCTCCCCCGAGTTTGGCGGGGCCTTCGTACCCTCGATCGGCGAACCCTCAAACATCACGCTCTCGCGGGCTGTGTCATCGGCCTGCATTGGCTCGCGTTCTACGGATCGATCAAGTTATCGAACGCCTCGGTGGCCGTCGCGTGTCTTGCGCTCGGATCGGTATTCGCAGCGATCCTCGAACCCATGCTGACCGGGCGAGCGCACCAGCGCAGCGAGTTCGTTCTCGGGCTTCTCGCAATTCCCGGAGTGCTGATGCTCATTGGCGGCGTTCCCGTGACGATGCGCAGCGGTATCGTCGCCGGAGTCGCTGCAGCGGCCTTGTCAGCTCTATTCGGCAGTCTCAACAAACGCAATCTCGATCCAGGATCGGATCCTGCAGCGGTGACTGCGATACAAATTGGTCTCGGCACGATATTCATCACCATACTCGGCGTCGTCTTTTTTGGAGTCGACGTCGCGTTTGCGACGCCAAACGGTAGCGATCTCGCCTGGCTCCTCGTCCTCGTCGTCGGCTGTACTCTGCTGCCCTTCATGCTTTGGCTCCGCGCGCTACGCCACGTGAGCGTATTCACGACGCAGCTCTCTCTGAACCTCGAGCCTGTTTATGCCATCGTGCTGGCCGCACTGCTCTTTCGCGAGTACGCCGATCTCACGCCCACTTTTTACATTGGTGTGCTGATCATCATCTCTACCGTTTTCGTTCAGCCAAAGATTTCGAAGCAATGAGACCTTACTTGCCTTCGCCCACGATTGCCCCGACGGCCGATGCGCTCGACCGATTTTGCGAAGATGCCAGCCGAGCATTGCCGGGCGTCGCGCTGCACCGCGAAGCACTCGATATTCGATGGATCGGGCTCGATGCGCCGAGCACCCAACGCGTGTTCGAGCTGATTCGCGAGGGTGACAAACGCGGAACGTTTTCGTTGCCCTGGATCATCGAGAGAACCGGTGGCCGAGCCCCTCAGGTCGGAAACTGGATCGCACTCATCGATCTGTCGGGCCAGCCGATCTTGTTGACCCGTACCGTTCGAGTCGACTCCGCCGTATTCGGCAGCGTCGAACCCCATCACACGGCCATCGATGGCTCGACCGTCCGCGACCCCGCCGTGTGGATTCCGTTGCACACGCATTACTGGAATACCCACCTCGCACCGTTCGGGCTCTCGGTCACCCCGGACATGCCGTTTTGGATCGAGGAATTCGTTCTGGTGTACGACGCCGAAAACTAGAGGTATAAACGGCGGCGGAGGGTGAACTCATGTCAGCAACCGCAAAGAAAGGCATCAAAGCGCGACTCATCTCCTGGGCCATGAAAAAAATGATGGCCGGAGCGGGTGGTCCTCCGGGCGCAGGGGGCGGCGGTCCGCCTCCTTGGGTGAAGGCGATGATGGCGGGCGGCGGCAACCAGAGCATGGCCGCGATGCTCGCGACCTCGAGCGGCTTCGAGGGTCGAGAAAAACTTTTGGGCGATGCGGTCTCCATGGCGCTGCGTACCCTGGAGGACAACACGCCCTATCCTCACGACATGAACGATGCGCTCGTCAAAATGCATTTGAGCTCGGTGCAATTTGCGAAAGATAACGGCTGTGTCGCCGACTACGTCGCGCACGACGTCAAAACCATGCAGCCGATGTTGCAGCGCCTGAAGGGCATGATCGAAAAAACCGGCGAAAAAGAAATCGCGCTCGCAGGAATCTTCGATCGCACCACGTGCCTTTACCAACTGTGCCTCGATCTCAAATCCGAGCCGGGCAAGCGGTCATTCACTTTTCCCTACTCCAAAGTTCTCGAGCTCTCGAGACAAAGCGGCGAGTTCACGCTCACCGATCAAGAGGTTCATGAGCTTTGGATGAAACCGCGTCTCAAGGGTTATGCCGAAGTGCTTGGCGTGCCGATCGACATTTCGGATATCGGGCCCGACAACAAAGTGACGGTGGCCCTCGCCGCCTGACCCTCAGGGCGCGTCCGGCTGCGATTCTGGCGCCGCTTTGATAAACGGCGTGAGACCGAGGCAATGGGCGTCAATCCCGACGAGTGTCGGGTAAGGCGAAAGATCGCAGCCGAATCGACGGGCGTTGTACATCTGCGGTACGAGACAGACGTCGGCCAGGGTCGCGCGATCTCCAAAACAGAAACGACCGTCCGTCGTCCAGCGCTTGACCTGCACTTCGAGAGCCTCGAATCCGAGGCCGATCCAGTGACGAATCCATCGCGTCACCGCTTCATCCGTCGCGCCGAACTCCCCGCGTAAATAATTGAGCACCCGCATATTGTTGAGCGGATGGATGTCACAGGCGACGGCCAGTGCCATCGCGCGAACGGTCGCACGGTCCGCAGGCACGCTCGGCAGCAGCGGTTGAGCGGGATGGATCTCGTCGAGATACTCGATGATGGCAAGGGACTGCGTGACGATATCGCCACCCGATTGAAGCGCTGGCACCAAGCCTTGCGGGTTGATCGTCAGAAACTCTGCGTTACGTTGCTCGCCTCGGAGCAAACTGTGACTCGCCTGCTCGAAGGTCATGCCCTTGAGATGCAGCGCGATGCGGACCCGATACGCGGCAGAGCTGCGCCAGAAATCGTGCAATATCATTGAGGCGGCCCGATGGAAATCTTGATCTCCGTCACGCCGTCGACGCCCCCCTCCAATACGTCGCCCGTCGTCACGGCACCGACGCCGGCGGGCGTCCCCGTGTAGATGAGGTCGCCCGGCTCGAGACGCATGGACGCGGAAATCGCAGCGATCACTTCGGGTACCGACCAGATGAGATCGGAGATATCACCCTGCTGCCGCATGACGCCGTTGACGGAAAGCCAGATTCGACCCCGACGCGGATGACCGATTTGCGCAGCGGGTACCAAGGCGGCGCAGGGCGCGGAGTGATCGAAACTCTTTCCCCACTCCCACGGACGTCCGAGGTCTTTGGCCGCGTTCTGAAGGTCGCGTCGGGTGAGATCGACGCCCACGGAGTATCCGAACACATGAGCGTTCGCATCGTTGGCTTCAATGTTGCGACCTCCTCTTCCGATCGCAACCACCCACTCGATCTCATGATGAAGATTGCGGGTTTGAGGAGGATAAGGAACGATCGCGCCGTCCGGCATCAGGGCGTCGGCAGGTTTCTGGAAGAAAAACGGCGGCTCTCGCTCGGGATCCTTCCCCATCTCTTTGGCATGCGCCGCGTAGTTACGGCCCACACAATAAATTCGGCGAACCGGAAATCTTTGGTGGATGCCGCGCACCGGTAACGCGACCGGTGTCGGCGGATCGATGACGAAAGTTTCGCGGGAACTCATGACCCAGCGCAGCGACTAAACCGGAGGTCGTCCCGGCGGAATGGCGAGTGCCGACGCCTCGCGCTTGGAGCGCAAGAAAGGATAGAGCAACTGCACGTACCATTTTTCGTGCCCGTAACTTCGATCGTCTGCGAGTCCGTAAGCCGGCGGGAACCCGCGAGTGATCACCGCCGTCCCGAACAACACGTCCCAAAAGAAGAGCAGGTTGCCGAAGTTGCCCGAGTAGTGCCCGATCCCGTCGCTCTCGGACAGGGCGTGATGCGCGTGGTGCGTCGCCGGCGTCGAAATCGTCCGCTCGACCACCCACATCAGCGGACGTAATGCCGGCACCCGATAAAGAGCCTCATCCCAACGCCAGTTGCAGTGCGCCCCGATAATCACCGACAGCTTGACGAAGATGTACCCGATGTACACCCAACCGAATCCGAGAAAGACGAGTAGACCCGACAGCCAAAGCCCGGGCATCAATGCGTAATAAAGAGCGTTGTTGCGGTAGACGATCCGAACACTCATATAGCTTGCCGAGTGATGTGCTCGATGCAGCGGCCACATGACGCTCGAGTGCGACAGTCGATGCCAAAGATATTGCGTGAGGTCGTCGGCGATCAACAGTGTCCCGATCATCGCCCACCACGGCCAGTCGACCAGCGCGCCGCGATACTCGGGAATGAACGCGGTACATAGCGCCGCCGCGGCGAGACCCACGGATCCCGATACGATCGGGAACATCACGAGGACGGCCAGGTCGAGCTTGTTGTCCTCAGGGTCCGCCTCACGCGGAAAGAATCCGCCCCTCACGAGCTCGACGATCGCGAAGAGCGACAATAATCCGAGCACGACGATAACTTGGACTTCGACCGGATCCAGCATGTCAAAAGTGTACCCGATCGTATCGCGTGGGATACTTCCGGCCTATGGCTAGACCCTCAACGCCGTCCGGGTCCTTCGTTTACGTCATCGGCAAGTCTCGTCTGGGGAACACTTTGGCCGCCGCGAGTACCCGCGGAATCTGCATGCTGGCCTTTGCCGATCGTCGAGCAGAACTCATCGGGGATCTCGCGCGTCGATTCCCCGGCGCGACGCCCGCCTCACCCCGACATCCCGCAATGCCGATGCTGCGTCGAGCCCTGAAATTCCCTGCAGCACCCTGGAAGGCCCCTCGGTTTCCAGTCGATTTACACGGCACGACTTTTCAAAGATCGGTGTGGCGGGCGTTGCTGCGAATACCCTTTGGAAAAACCGCAAGCTACCGCGACATTGCGCAAGCGATCGGCTCACCCAAAGCCGTCCGTGCTGTTGCCGGTGCCTGCGGGGCGAATCCGGTCGCCATCGTCATCCCCTGTCACCGTATCGTCCACAGCGACGGATCGATTTCCGGCTACCGGTGGGGAGTCGATCGAAAGCGCAAATTGCTATTCCTCGAGGCGCGTCATGCAACTCGAAAGACCCCACGCCATTCTTAGCGTACCGTCAGTCGCACGCCACCCGTCACTTCCTTCTCGCCACCGGTGAGGCGCGATCCCAACAGGTCGTTTCGATACTCACGCGCTCGCACCCACGGCGGGGATACTGCCCGTTCATGCGCCTGAGATTCACGACCTCGAGCCCCGCTTGGTAACACTCGCACGCCTCGTTCTCGAGCATGTCTCGGTTGAGTACTGTCAGATATCCACGGCTGTACTCCACCATGCCGTCACGTTGCAGTCGGCCTACCGTGTTGGTGACGGCCTCGCGGCGAACACCGAGAAAATGCGACATCATCTCGTGGGTGATTTTGATCACTCGTGATGGTGAACGATCTTGTACCGACAAGATCCATCGACACATACGTTGATCGAGCCGATGACGACAGTTGCACGTAATCGTTTGCGCCATCAGCCTGATCTGCGAAAACGTATATTGAAAGACCGATTGCTGAATCGCCTGAACATCGAGAAATCGACGACGTAACTCGTCCTTTTCGATTCGTAGCGCCGTTCCACCCTGCAGGGCGACCATCCGCACGGGCCCCGGTCTCTGGTCGAACAACGACTCGAGACCGATCACCCCTTCGCTACCGACGATCAGAAACTCGGCTGAGAAACTGTCCTTGAGCACGTAATCCATCGAGACGATGCAGGAGAGCGGAAAAATCACGTCGGACGAACGCGCGCCGATCTCCCGAAAAATCTGCCCATCCGTGAGGCTGACCGGCTCCAGCCGGGCCGCCAGGCTTTCACGCAACTCTATCGGGAGCGCAAAAAGGAGTTCGTTACGATCTAATTCTTTGACGGAAACCATCTTTAACCCCGCTTGAATCTAAACGCCCTCAATGTAGAAATCCGGCGGCTTTTGATCTGTGCGAAACCGCACCTAAACAATAGGTTACGCACGATAGTGAATGCGATTTATCTAGACTGGTCCTGCGCTCTGAGGTGCTCGCGTGCGACGGCCATGCCCCGACTCGCGTCTTCAAAGAAATTGGGCGAGTGCTCGGCTGCCTGCGCGAAATAGCGCACGGCGATCTCATAATCTTTACGCCGCAGCGCATGTTCGCCGAGACGTTGATACGCCCAGGGCTCGGAGAGCGTCTCGAGAAAAGACCCGAGTGCAGCGGCATACTCGCCATCGATCGCGAAGAGATCACCACGCACAATCCAGGTGACCGGCATCGGCTCATCGACGATTCCCGTGATCGCCGCTTTCGCCTCGGCGAAGCGACCGAGATTCATCAACGCTCGGGCACGATATGTTCGTAGCTCCACGGAGGCGGGTTCCCGTACGAGTCCGTCGTCGTAGATCGATAGCGCGCGAACAAAATCGTTTCGTTTTTCGCTGGCGAGTCCCATACCGATCGCAGCACGGCGCGATTGCGG
>JBMTZJ010000029.1:0-13986 GCA_049455515.1 Steroidobacteraceae bacterium | reverse complement strand
CTCCAGAACTGCTGAAAGAACACCGGGAAGAAGCCGGCGAGAACGGTCGTCGCAAACGCGGAGTTGGCCCAGTCGTACAGCGCCCAGGACACGGTATCGCGGCGCTTGTACGGGCTCTTCATGTCAGTTGGCCTGCTCGCGAGTTTCTCGGAAGACGATGTCCGGCCAGCGCTCGATCGTCAGATCGAGATTGACCCTCGAGGGCGCAAGATATACGAGCGCGCCGCTGTGATCTACCGCAAGGTGATCGTAGGCCTTGGTTTTGAACTCCGCGAGCTTGCGCTCGTCCTCGCAATACACCCAGCGCGCGGTGTGGACGCCGATCGGCTCGAAATTGCACTGAACCGCGTACTCGTCGGCAAGCCGGAACGCCACCACCTCGAACTGCAACTGACCGACCGCGCCCAAAATCTGATCGTTGTTGCGTAGCGGTCGGAACAACTGGGTCGCCCCTTCTTCGCAAAGCTGGCCCAGCCCCTTCGACAAGGCCTTCATCTTGAGCGGATCTTTGAGCACCGCACGACGGAACAACTCTGGCGCGAAATTCGGGATACCCGTGAATCCCAACTCCTCGCCTTCGGTGAAGGTATCGCCGATATTGATGGTGCCGTGGTTATGCAGGCCGATGATGTCTCCGGCGTAAGCATCCTCCGCAGCCGACCGATCGGAGGCCAGAAAAGTCAGCGCATCCGCGATACGAACGTCCTTATCGAGACGCACGTGATGCAATTTCATACCACGCGTGTACTTACCCGAGCAGAGCCGGAGGAAGGCGATGCGATCTCGGTGGGCGGGATCCATGTTCGCTTGGATCTTGAACACGAAACCCGTGAGCTTGGACTCCGTGGGCATCACCTCACGCTGGCGCGTGGCCCGCGGCAACGGGCCGGGCGCATGACGGGTAAACGCTTTCAGCAATTCTTCGACGCCGAAATTGGCGATCGCCGAACCGAAAAACACCGGTGTCTGTCGCCCAGCCCGATATTGCTCGAGATCGAACTCCTGCGTGGCGCCGCGGACGAGCTCGATTTCTTCGTCGAAGGCTGCAGCCTGATCGCCGAGTAACTCGCGACCGGCCTCACTGTGCAAACCGTCGATCACGAAGTTCTCGCCTGCTCGACCACGCTCGGCTGCCTGGTAAACGTAAATCTTGTCCTCGAGCAGGTGGTAGATCCCCTTGAGCTCGCGGCCCATGCCGATAGGCCACGTCACGGGCGCCGTCGAGATTCCGAGAACTTTCTCGATTTCATCGAGCAGCTCGATGGGCGCACGACCATCGCGATCGAGCTTATTGATGAACGTCATGATCGGCGTTGCGCGCAAGCGGCACACCTCCATCAGCTTGATGGTGCGCTCCTCGACGCCCTTCGCACAGTCGATGACCATCAACGCAGAGTCGACAGCCGTCAGCGTACGGTACGTATCTTCGGAGAAGTCCTCGTGACCCGGCGTATCGAGCAGATTCACGATGGAGTCCGCGTACGGAAACTGCATGACCGACGACGTCACGGAAATTCCACGCTGTTGCTCGAGCCGCATCCAGTCGGACGTCGCGTGTCGCGCCGCCTTGCGCCCCTTCACCGTCCCCGCGAGCTGAATGGCGCCGCCGAACAGCAGTAACTTTTCGGTGAGCGTCGTTTTGCCCGCGTCCGGGTGAGAGATGATCGCGAACGTACGACGCCGCGCGACTTCGTCGCCAAGAGTCATGAGGAAGCCCGTTGCGTTAAGGGTTGAGCGCGAGACGCATGACGACCGCATCTTCGCGGCCGTTCTCGGCTTGGTAGTAACCGCGCCGGATACCGACCTGCTGGAATCCGGCGCTTTGATAGAGACGGACGGCACCGACGTTGCTCGGCCGTACCTCGAGGAAAAGATCGGCGGCTCCGCCCGATCGCGCGAGCTCGATGAGGTGCGTGAGCATTTTGCCGCCCATGCCACGACACCGATACTCCGGGCGAATACAAAGATTGAGGATGTGCGCCTCGCCTGCTCCGACGCTCAAAATGCCGTAGCCCACGAAGATTCCGTCGACCTCGGCCACGCGACAGACATACCCTGCTCGCAGACAGTCGTTAAAGATGCCCTCGCTCCACGGATACGCATAACCCAACCTCTCCGTCTCGGCGACAGCGGGTACATCGTCCTCCGACATCCGCCGGAACCCGAACTGGGGAATGGGTAAATCTTTGAGTACTGTAGCCATCGTATTCGTCTTAAACGGAACTCACGACCCCGAGCTCAGTTCGGCATAAATTCGTCGCGCAAATTTGAGGTCTTCCCACGCCTTGCGTTTCTCGCCTGGGCTGCGCAGCAGGTAAGCGGGATGATACGTGACGACCACCGGCGTGTTGAGAGCGCCGAAGCGATGCACGCTGCCTCGCAGTTTTCCGAGAGGCGTCTCGACGCCCAGAAGGTTTTGAGCGGCGACCCGCCCGAACGCCAGGATGATGCGCGGTCGAACGAGCGAGACCTGTCGATGCAGGTAGGGCAGACATTCAGCCACTTCTTCGGGCTTGGGGTCGCGGTTTTCAGGCGGCCGGCACTTCAGGACGTTGGCGATGAAGACCGACTCGCGCGGAAGGTCGATCGCCGCCAGCATCGCGTTGAGCAGCTGCCCTGCCGCACCGACAAAGGGTTCGCCTTGCCGATCTTCGTCCGCTCCGGGCGCCTCCCCCACCACCATCCAGTGCGCCGCGGGATCGCCGACGCCGAACACCGTTTGCGTGCGCGTTTGATGCAATCCGCAACGTTGGCACGCCCGCACACAGTCCTTCAGCGCGGACCAATCGAGCCCGTCGACCGACGATGACGGTACTGCCGATTCCGCTTCGGGAGCTGCAGCGGCTTCGGGTTCGATGGACGGCGCTCGTCGAACCCATTGTTCGATTCCGAGCGCGTCGAGATAACGCGCCCGTCGCAACTCGTCGCTCATCAGCCGGCCCGGCGCAAGCGCCGAATCACGAACATCACGGGCGCCAGCGACACGTAGATCGAGAAAAGAACGAGAAGCATGATCGGCGGCTCGGCGGCCACGAGGGCCAAGGAAATCGGCACGATCACGAAGTAGAAAAACTTCATGCGTGCGTTCCAGTCGATCTGCTTGATACTCGGATAGGGAATGCCGGAAACCATCAAGATCCCCGCCAACATGCAAACTGCGAACGTCAGAACGAGCCCGAGCAAGCCAAGGTCGTACCACACGCTCGAGAACCAGACGTAGGCGGCAACGAGACCCGCTGCGGACGGACTCGGCAAGCCCTCGAAGTAGCGTTTGTCGACCGTTGCCGCTCTTGCGTTAAATCGCGCGAGCCGCAGCGCCGCACAGGCCACGTAGAAAAATGATGCGACCCACCCGAAACGCGCCCAGGACGTGCCGTACTCGGCGATGGCCGCGAATCCCCATTTGTAGGCCACCAACGCCGGCGCAACGCCGAAGGCCACCATATCGGCCAGGCTGTCGTACTCTTTTCCGAACACGCTCTCGGTTCGGGTCCAACGCGCGACCCGACCATCGAGCCCATCGAAGATCATGGCGAGAAAGATGGCCGCGCTGGCCCGTCCGAAATCCCCGTTGATTGCCGAGACGATCGCGAAGAACCCGCAACCCAGACAGGCTGTGGTCAGCAGATTGGGCAGCAGGAAAATGCCCCGGCGCGGACCTGAGGGGGGCTGAGAAGCACTCTGGGGGCTCGTCAAGGGCCTGGAACTCCCGTGGGGGACGAAAAACCGGACCATCATAGGGGGCCAAACCTTTCGGGACAATCTCTGCGCCCGTAACATGTCGCACCTTCTTTACGACGAGAGCCCTGCCCCCTCATGCGCTGGTCCCGATATCCGATCAACACCGTCAAGGAAACCCCCTCTGAAGCGGAGGTCATCAGCCACCAGCTCATGCTGCGCGCCGGCCTGATTCGTCGTCTGGCCGCAGGGATTTACACCTGGACGCCCCTCGGCCTTCGGACGCTGCGTAAGGTCGAGCACATCATCCGCGAGGAAATGGATCGTGCCGGCGCCCTTGAAGTGCTGATGCCTGCTGTTCAGCCGGCCGAGCTCTGGCAAGAGTCGGGTCGATGGGAGAAATACGGACCCGAACTACTTCGTCTCAAAGATCGCCACCAGCGCGACTTCGTCATCGGACCGACTCACGAAGAAGTGATCACGGATCTCGCGCGGCGCGAACTCAAGAGCTACCGCCAACTCCCCGTGAACTTCTATCAGATCCAACTGAAGTTTCGCGACGAGATCCGGCCGCGGTTCGGCGTGATGCGCGGGCGCGAGTTCATCATGAAGGACGCGTACTCCTTCCATCTCGATCAAGCCTCGCTGCAGGAGGGGTACGACCTCATGCGTGAGGCCTACGTCCGCATGTTCACGCGAATGGGTCTCGAGTTTCGTCCGGTCAAAGCAGACACCGGCTCCATTGGCGGTACCGCCTCAGAAGAGTTCCAGGTGCTCGCCGACTCAGGCGAAGATGCCATCGCCGTCTCCGACGGCGCGGACCACTACGCAGCCAATCTGGAATTGGCTCCCGCACTGCCCTCCGCCGAACCACGCGCCAAGGCCGCGACGCCACTCGAAAAGCGTGCGACCCCAGGACGAAAAACCATCGAGGATGTCGCCGAATTTTTGAAGGTACCGGCGACACGCACGCTGAAACTTTTGATGGTCGACGGCAGTGAGGGCGGCGTCGTCGCACTCGCATTGCGTGGCGACCACGAACTCAATGCGATCAAGGCTCAAAAATTACCGGGAGTGGCCAGCCCCTTGAGGAT
Organism: Steroidobacteraceae bacterium; assembly: GCA_049455515.1. Classification (GTDB taxonomy): domain Bacteria; phylum Pseudomonadota; class Gammaproteobacteria; order Steroidobacterales; family Steroidobacteraceae; genus UBA964. The sequence continues at coordinate 9,214 of JBMTZJ010000029.1, read as the reverse complement.
GGCTTCGCGAGAGGCCGTCGTGGCAGCGACGGGTTGCGAGCCGGGCTTCCTAGGCCCCGTGGGCCTCACGTGTCCGATCTATGCCGATCACGCGGCGCTCGCTCTCGCCGACTTCGTCTGTGGTGCGAACGAAGCCGATCACCATCTGACCGGCGTCAATTGGGGGCGCGATCTCCCCGAACCTTCGGCGGTCGACATACGCAACGTGATCGAGGGCGATCCGAGCCCCGGCGGTAACGGTCGTCTGCGAATTCGTCGCGGTATCGAGGTGGGACACATCTTCCAGCTTGGCCGCAAATACAGCGAGGCGATGCAGGCGACGGTGCTCGATGAAGCCGGCAAGCCCGTCGTGATGTTCATGGGCTGCTACGGCATCGGCGTGACCCGCATCGTCGCTGCGGCCATCGAGCAGAACCACGATGCTGCCGGAATTCTCTGGCCAGAACCCATTGCGCCCTTCACCGTGGTGCTCGTGCCTTTGAATGCGGCCAAATCGGATAAGGTCCGGGCGCTCGCCGAAGACCTGTACACCCGATTGCTCGAGGCGGGTGTCGATGTCCTTCTCGACGATCGCGATGCGCGTCCAGGCGTGAAATTCGCGGACACCGAACTCCTCGGTATCCCGCACCGGCTCGTGATTTCCGACCGTGGCATCGATTCCGGCAAGCTCGAGTACCGACATCGTCGCGCCACGGCTAACGAAGAGTGGCCGATCGATGAGGCCCTCTCGCGACTGATCGCCCTACATCAGCGGGCCTAGGGCTGCGCTCAATCCACACACTCGGAGTCGTTCGATGAATGCCGCGGAGATCTTGGTCGTCTATCACTCTCGTCACGGCGCCACCGCCGAACTGGCACGTCACATTTGTCGCGGCGTTGAGTCCATCGACGGCGCAGTAGCCACCCTCCGCAGCGTGCCTGACGTGTCGGCCGAGCATGAGCGCCCCGTTAAGCAGGTGCCTGACTCGGGTGCGCCGTGGGTGTCACTCGACGATCTGCGACGCTGCGACGGACTATTGCTCGGCAGCCCCACGCGCTTCGGCAATATGGCCGCGCCGGTCAAGCACTTCCTCGATTCGACGAGCGGCTTGTGGGCAGACGGTTCACTCATCGGAAAACCAGCGGGAGTCTTTACGGGCAGCAGCAGCCTGCACGGCGGTCAAGAGAGCACGCTCCTCTCGATGATGGTGCCGCTCATGCATCACGGCATGGTGATGGTCGGCATCCCGTTCTCGGAATCGGCCTTGTCGAGCACCCGCTCGGGCGGCACGCCCTACGGCGCCTCTCATTTCACGCCTTACGGAAAACCCACCGCCCTCACCGACGAGGAAAAATCGCTCGCGAAGGCTCACGGCGCCCGCGTGGCCGACATCGCGCTCGCCCTCAAGGCTCGCCGAGAATCTCGCGAACGAACGGCACGGTAAGTCGGCGCTGCGCACTCAAAGACGCGATATCGATATCGTCGAGAAGTTTGCCGAGCGAGCGCATGTCCCGAGGAAATCGACGCAACAAGTAACGCGCCGTCTCCTCGGGTAGCTCGAGACCACGCTGGGCCGCACGCAAACGAAGCGCTTCGTGTTGACCGGTCTCATCGAGTGAGCGAATCTGGAAGACCTCGGCTGCGCCGAATCGGGATGCGATATCAGCAAGGCCCCAGCGCAGTGCCGCAGGCGCTGCGGATGCCGTCGCAATGATCCGACCGCCCTGCTCTTCGATCCGACGATAGGCGATGAACAGCGCTTGCTCGATCGCGGGCACACCGATCACCGTTTCGAGATCATCGAGACACAACAAGTCGACGCCGAGCGCTCCGCCCAAAAAATCGACGGTGGCCTCGCCGAGATCGCGTAACGGCAGATAAGCGACCCGTGATCCGAGCGGCGCGGCCGCACAGGCCGCCTGCAACAAATGCGTGCGTCCCGAGCCTTCGGCTCCCCAGAGCCAGACTACGGCACGAGTCCGCTGCATCGCGACGTTTTGCAGCCTCGTCACGACTTCGACGTTGGGGCCGATGATGAAGGTCGGGAACGTTGCCCGCTCGCGCAACTGCACGCCGAGCGGAATCTGCTGCATCGTCATGGAGATCGTGGCGCCGGCAATCGCGCCCAAGCGTTGATGAAGGATCGCCTCGCGTAGTCGATTCCGGAGAGCGCGGTGGTCATGAACGTGATGACAGCGAGGATCAGCACGAGGACATCCGGGACGAGCAGCATGGCTGAGTTCAGCATCGCGACGATCACGACGATGATTTGCAGCGTGGTGTTTACTTTGGAGAGCATGCTCGGGTGGCCTTCGATACGACCGAACCAAACCCGATAAATGAGCGCTCCGCCCCCGAGCATGACGTCACGAGCAACCGCCGCAGCCGCGAGCCACACCGGGATGAGACCCTGCCACGTGCAGGCTAGAAATGTCGCCACCAATAAAATCTTGTCGGCGATAGGATCGAGGATGCGCCCGAAATCGGAGGTCCAACCATTGCGCTTGGCCAGGTAGCCGTCGAGGCCATCGGAGATCGCCGCAATCGAGAAAATCACGAGGGCCAAAAGGTGCTCACCACGATCGATGGCCACCACCGTCGGCACCGTCATGACGATACGCAGCACACAGATGACATTGGGTAGATGACGTAACACCGATTAGTCCCCGATCTTCAACGACCGAAGCGATATCTCGGGATCGAGTCGCGGGTCGATTCGCTCCGCAACCGCGGTTGCGATGCGAGCGCCTCGGCGAGCCCCGCCACGCCGCCTGCAACCTCGATTCGAAACAACGCGCCATCCCCCTCGGCCGCCACGAGTTCCGCAGACTTGACCGCAGACAGTGCGATCAATATACGTCGAACCTCTGCGTAATCTTTGAGCGTCAGCACACCGCCGATCCGAACTTCGATTTCGGCGACCGGTTGCGCGATGGCTGCTAAGGAATTGAGAGCCATGACATCGGCCGCACCCTCGACACCTGCCGTGGAGCCGCCTTGAAAGACGGTCGCCGTCACGCCATCGAACAACGTCCACAGCCACTCGGTGCCCTCCGCTTCGCCGACGAGAGCAGCATCGGCACCACTGCGACGCGCAGACTCGAGCGCCGCCTCGGGTGTCACTTTACGGCCTGCCGTCCAGCCGAGTGCGGCGGCTGAACTCAGACGGAGCGGCAGGCCTCGCTCTGTCGCGGCGCGCTCGAGCTCGGCTCGCACCTGAGTCGCGTCGGCACCGGCGGGCGCGCTCGTCACCACACCCAGCACGAGCGGACGCTCACGCGACCACACCGGCTGCCCGAGTCCCTGCATCGCGCGCTCGATCGCGGCGGCATCGAGTGTGATGCGCGCCGCGCTCCCATTTGAGGGCGGACGTACGATTTGCACATAGCGCCGTGACTCGCGCACCAAAGACTCGAAGACCGGATCGTCTGCCGCAGACCGTCGGCCGGACAAGCGCACGAGGGCGATCCTCATCGCCTCTTGAAATGCGGCATCGCCGGAGGATTCGACCTCGACTTCACCCACCGCGACCACTTGAGACGCGTCGGCCGAAACCGAAATCGATGCCGCAATAGAGAGGACCGCGGCTACCATCCACCGCGGTAAATACCGGGAAAAGCTCGCGAATTCCGTGGTCATACGTGAAAGCGCGTACAATATCACATCGATTTTTCCTGCCTTGACGCCCATGACCCAGCCGCCAGAGAAGACCACGGGACTCACCTATCGCGATGCAGGCGTCGATATCGACGCGGGCGATGATCTCGTCGAACGCATCAAGCCGCTCGTCAAACGCGCACAACGTCCTGAGGTTCTCGCGGGGATCGGCGGCTTTGGCGCGCTGGTCGAACTGCCTCCCGGAAAGTGGCGGCGTCCTGTGCTGGTCTCCGGCACCGACGGTGTCGGCACGAAGCTTCGGCTTGCCATCGATACGGGGCGACACGGCACGATTGGCATCGACCTCGTCGGTATGTGCGTAAACGACGTTGCGGTCCAGGGTGCAGAGCCTCTCTTTTTCCTTGACTACTACGCCACCGGGAAACTCGACGTCGACGTTGCCGAAAGCGTCATCGCTGGCATCGTCGAGGGGTGTCGTCAGGCCGGTTGCGCCTTGGTCGGCGGCGAGACAGCGGAAATGCCGGGCATGTACCACGGGGGCGATTACGATCTCGCGGGCTTCTGCGTCGGTGTGGTCGAGAAAGACGCCATCATCGACGGCTCGAAGGTTGCCGCCGGTGACGCCGTGATCGGCCTCGCGTCATCCGGTCCTCACTCGAACGGGTACTCGCTCATCCGTCGTCTCGTCAGTCTCGCCAAGGCCGACGAAACCACTATCGTGGATGGGAAACCGCTCTTCGATCGATTGCTCGCGCCCACGCGTATCTATGTGCGCTCGATGCTCGCGCTCGCGCAGGCGATGCCCGTGCATGGCTACGCGCATATCACGGGTGGCGGTCTCACCGACAACATTCCGCGCGTGCTGCCCGATCATCTCGGTGTCTCTCTCAGACGTGACGCCTGGCATCGGGATCCTGTCTTTGACTGGCTACAGCGCGCGGGTGGGATTGCAGACGCCGAAATGCACCGTACTTTCAACTGCGGGATCGGTATGGTGGTGATCGTCGCCAAAGATCAGGCAGAGGCAGCGCTGCAGTTGCTTCGCAATCAGGGTGAGACCGCAACGCTGATCGGCGAAGTCCGCAACGGACACGGCGACGTCGTCATCGCGTGATGTCCTCGCCCTTGCGGCTCGTGGTGTTGATCTCCGGCGCAGGCAGCAACCTGCTCGCCCTCGATGACGCCTGTCGTCAGGGCACACTCAACGCGCAGGTCGTCGGCGTCTTGTCGGATCGATCCGCTGCGCCCGGACTCGAACGTGCGCGCTCACGGGGGTTACACGCCGAGGCCCTACCGATCGCCCCCGGTGAATCACGCAGCGCGCACGACGCACGACTTCTCGCCGCCACGAATGCGCTGCGACCCGATCTCGTGCTGCTCGCCGGATACATGCGCATTCTCGATACGAGCTTCGTGCAGTCGCTGCAGGGTCGTCTACTCAATATTCACCCCTCCCTACTGCCGCGCCACAAGGGCCTGCATACCCATCGGCGGGCACTCGAGGCGGGCGAGATCGAGCACGGCGCCACCGTACACTTCGTCACGCCCGATCTCGACGGCGGACCTCCGGTGCTCCAGGCACGCATCAAGATTCGCCCCGGCGATGACGAGACGACCCTCGCTGCAAGGGTTCAGCGCTGCGAGCACGTGATCTACCCCACGGTGGTGCAATGGTGTGCTTCGGGACGATTGCGCTGCATCGATACGAAGCCCATGCTCGATGGGCAGCCACTCGCTGAGCCGATCGTCCAGGATTTCGACTTCTGAGGCTTCCGTGAGAAAACTCGCGTTCGCAACATCGTTACTGATCTCGACGCTCATGGTCTCGCCCGCCTCGATGGCGGCCGAAAGCGAACTCGCGCCTTTTACGGTCAACTTCGAGGTTAACTTCCGCGGCATGAACGCGGGTTCGGCAAGCCTCGAACTCACGCGCGACAACGGCGGCACGTGGCGCTACGTCTCCAAAAACACGGCGCGAGGAATCTTTCGTCTCGCCTTTCCTGGCGAGATCCGCCAGACCAGTATCCTGACGCTTACCGAGTCCGGCGTGAAACCGCTGCGCTATCAGGCCGACGACGGTACCGGATCCAAAGATCGCGATATTCAGCTGCAATTTGACTGGGCTGCGGGACGAGTGCGAGGAACCGCCGAAAACGCACCCGTCGATCTATCCATCGAGAGCGGGCTGCAAGATGGCATGTCGGTACAGATCGCGCTCATGCGAGCCTTAGCACGCGGTGAAACGCCGACCGGCTTCAAACTCATCGACAAGGACGAGATCAAGGAATACGTCTACTCGGCCGAAAAACCCGTTCGACTGCGCACCACGATGGGCGAGATCGACACGGTCGTCTGGGTCAGCCATCGCCCCAATGCCAATCGGTTGACGCGTGTTTGGTACGCGCCCTCGCTCGGGTACTTGCCGATTCAGGCCGAACGCCGCAAGGGCGACAAGCTCGAGTGGTCGATGCGGCTCAAGAATTATCGGCGCTGATCTACCGGCGCTGAGCGAAACGGGGCCTCACGTTCGCGGCAAGGTCACGCCGCGCTGTCCCTGGTACTTACCACCGCGATCCTTGTAGGACGTCGAGCACACCTCGTCGCTCTCGAAGAACAACATCTGCGCGACACCCTCGTTGGCGTAGATCTTGGCGGGCAGCGTGGTGGTGTTCGAAAACTCCAGCGTGACATGCCCCTCCCATTCGGGCTCGAGCGGCGTCACGTTGACGATGATGCCGCAACGGGCATACGTCGACTTGCCGAGACACACGACGAGCACGTTCCGTGGTATCCGAAAGTATTCCACGGTGCGCGCCAGTGCGAACGAGTTGGGTGGAATGATGCACACGTCCGAATCGACGTCTACGAAACTCTTCTCATCGAAATTCTTCGGATCGACGATGGTGGAGTTGATGTTGGTGAAAATCTTGAATTCGCGCGCGCAGCGAACGTCGTACCCATAGCTCGACGTGCCGTACGAGACGATACGTCCGCCGTTAGCGGTGCGGACCTGACCGGGCTCGAAGGGCTCGATCATGCCGTGAGAGTCGGCCATGCGACGGATCCAATGATCGGACTTGATGCTCATGTGTCCTCGACGATGATTTTTGGAAATGCAGCGCTGCGGTCTTTGCCCCGCCGCGCAAGTTCGCCGGCCGTACGCCGTGCAAGATGAAAATAAGCTTGAGCGCGTGTGCTCGTCGGATCGGCGATGACGGTCGGCTTGCCGCCGTCTGCCTCTTCACGGATGCGACCATCGAGTGGAAGCGACCCGAGCAACTGCACACCGTATTGCGCTGCCATGCGCTCGCCGCCACCGGCACCGAACACGTGCTCGGCATGGCCGCAGTTCGAGCAGACATGCACGCTCATGTTCTCGACGATACCGAGCACCGGAACGTTGACCTTCTCGAACATACGCAATCCCTTGCGTGCGTCCGCGAGCGCGATATCTTGAGGCGTCGTGACGATCACGGCACCGGCAACCGGAACACGCTGCGACAGAGTGAGCTGGATGTCGCCGGTTCCGGGGGGCATATCGACGACGAGATAATCGAGATCGCCCCAATCGGTATCCGATAGCAGCTGATTGAGCGCCGAGGTCACCATCGGGCCGCGCCAGACCATCGGTTGCTCGACATCGACCAGGAATCCGATGGACATGGTCACCACGCCATGGGCTGAGAGCGGCACGAGCCGTTTTCCGTCGCGCGTGGCGGGACGCTGGCCCTGCAATCCGAGCATGATCGGTTGGCTGGGGCCATAGATATCGGCATCGAGTACGCCTACGCGCGCGCCCTGAGCGGCCCACGCGAGCGCGAGGTTGACTGCGACGGTGCTCTTGCCGACACCGCCTTTACCTGAAGCGACCGCCACCACGTTTTTGATCCCTTTGAGCGGGGTCATTCCCCGCTGAACCGCATGCGTCGTGATATTCGACTCGAGGCGAAGATCGAGTGTCGAAGGCTCCACACCGGCCTCGGCAAGATGACGCCGTAACGCACCGGAAAGCTCTGGCGTATAGCCGCCGACCGGTAGCCCGAGCTCGAGCACCACGCGCGCACCCGACGGGCTCGACTCGACGGACCGCACAGCCCGGGCCTCGGCCAGGGTCTGGCGTAAATTAGGCTCGAAAAAGCGCCCGATTTCGGCTTCGAGCGCCTTCGGATCGAGAGTCTGGGACATGGCGCAATTCTAGCCGCTCGCGCGGCGGCGAGGCGGGTCGCTGTGCGATAATTTTCGGATGTCACGGAAGATCCTCGTCACCAGCGCCCTGCCCTACGCCAACGGCCCGCTGCACCTCGGTCACATCATCGAGGCCGTCCAAACCGACATTTGGGTTCGATTTCAACGGATGCAGGGTCACGACTGTCTCTACGTGTGTGCTGAAGACACGCACGGCACGCCGATCATGATCAAGGCGCAGTCCGAGGGGTTGACGCCCGAGGCGCTGATCGCCCGCGTCGCCGAGGAGCACCGCGCGGCCTATCAGGGCTTCCTCATCGGCCACGATCAGTTTCATTCGACGCACAGCGCCGAAAACCGTCACTTCACCGACCTGATGTTCGGACGCCTCAAAGAGGCCGGACACATCACGACCCGCAGCGTTCGGCAGGCCTATGACGAGAAGGCGGGAATGTTCCTGCCCGATCGTTACGTTCGCGGCACCTGCCCGCGCTGCAAAGCGATCGATCAGTACGGCGACAGTTGCGAAGTGTGCGGTGCAACTTATGCGCCCGCCGATCTCATCGATCCTAAATCAACCGTCAGCGGTACCACTCCGGTATGGCGCGAGTCGGAACACGTCTTCTTTTCTTTGGGTCACTTCGAGGACATGCTCCGCGAATGGGTGCGTAGCGGATCACTCCAAGACGCCGTTCGCGCCAAACTCGACGAGTGGTTCTCGACAGGACTGCAAGACTGGGACATCTCGCGTGATGCGCCCTATTTCGGCTTCGAAATTCCGGGACACCCCGGCAAATTCTTTTATGTCTGGTTCGATGCACCGATTGGCTATCTCGGCAGCTTCAAGGCGCTGTGCGAGCGCCGTGGTCTCGACATGCAGTCTTATCTCGCACCCGACAGTCAGGCGGAGCTGCATCATTTCATCGGCAAGGACATCAGTTACTTCCACACGCTATTCTGGCCAGCGGTCCTGCACGGTTCGGGCATGCGCCGCCCGACTGCCGTCCATGCGCACGGATTTCTTACGATCAACGGCCAGAAGATGTCCAAGTCGCGCGGCACGTTCATCACCGCGAACCGCTATCTCGAGCTCCTGCCCGCCGAGCCCCTGCGCTATTACTTTGCTGCGAAGCTCGGTCCGGGCGTGGACGACATCGACCTCTCGCTCGAGGACTTCACCGCGCGGGTGAACTCCGACCTCGTCGGCAAACTGGTGAACATCGCGAGCCGCTGCGCAGGTTTCGTCGCTCGCGGCGGAGGAACGCTGGCAAGCGCGCTGCCGGATCCGGCGCTGTACGCCGAGTTCACGGCCGCCCGACCGCGGATCACTGCGCTTTACGAACAGCTCGACTACGCGCAGGCGATGCGCGAGATCATGTTGCTCGCCGATCGCGCTAACCAATACGTCGACACGCACAAGCCCTGGGCGCT
>JBMTZJ010000028.1:0-14130 GCA_049455515.1 Steroidobacteraceae bacterium | reverse complement strand
GCCTCGGATTCGTCGGTCGCAGCGCGGTGCTGCGACGCCCGTTCGCTGAGCGTGCGCTCGGACTGGCGGGCGATTTACCCGCCATCGCCCGACGCGGCTGATTAGCCGATCGCGCTCACGCTAGCCGATTGAGCTCACGCGAGGCGATCGATCTTCGCGGCGCAGATGAAATCGTTTTCGGTGAGGCCGTTCACCGCATGGGTGCTGTAGCGTAATCGACAGTAGTTGTAGCCGATGGCGAGATCCGGGTGGTGGTCCTCGCTATTGGCGACATGGGCGATCGCATTGACGAAACTCATCGTCCGATAAAAATCTTTGAACGACCACTCGCGCTGTAACTCCTTTCCGTCGGGCGACAACCGCCATTCGGGCGTGAGCTGACCGAGCAAACGCTCGCAGTCGGCGCGTGAGAGGGGCGGGACGCCGCCTTCGCAGGGGAGACACTTCTTTTCGGTGAGGGTGTTGCTCATATTCGCTCCTCAAGTCTGAGACGTGGGGGCTCCATCACGCCGCGGATATTTGCGCGCGACGTAAGCCTCCACGAGTTGTTGGAATTCTTCGGCGATGTGATCGCCCTTCAGGGTGACCGTCTTTTCGCCGTCTTCGTAAACGGGCGCCACCGGACGCTCGCCCGTTCCCGGCAAACTGATACCGATGTTGGCGTGTTTGCTCTCGCCCGGGCCGTTGACGACGCAGCCCATCACGGCCACGTTCATCATCTCGACCCCTTCGTGATGTTTACGCCACTCCGGCATCCGATGACGGATATGCGACTGGATCGACTTCGCGAGCTCCTGGAAGTACGTGCTCGTCGTTCGCCCGCAGCCCGGGCAGGCGATGACCATCGGCACGAAGGATCGCAGTCCCATGGTTTGCAGGATTTCCTGCGCGACGATGACTTCCTGCGTGCGATCGCCGTTGGGCTCTGGCGTCAGCGAGACGCGGATCGTGTCGCCGATACCCTGCTGCAGCAGCACGCCGATACCTGCGGTCGAGGCCACGATACCTTTGCTGCCCATGCCGGCTTCGGTGAGCCCGACGTGCAGCGGATAGTCGCATCGCGCGGCGAGATCGGAGTAGATGGCGATCAAGTCTTGTACGCCGCTCACCTTGGCCGAGAGCACGATGGCCCCATGAGGCTGACCGAGCTCCTCGGCACGCCGAGCGCTTTGCAAGCAAGACTCGACCACCGCCGAGCGCATCACCTCGTTCGCGGTCCGCGGATTCGGCAGGGCGTTGTTCTCGTCCATCATGCGTGTGAGCAGATCCGAGTCGAGGCTGCCCCAATTCACGCCGATGCGAATCGGCTTTTTGTATTGGCAGGCGACCTCGATCATTTCGGCAAACTGCGGATCACGCTTGCTGCCGCGTCCGACGTTTCCGGGATTGATGCGGTACTTCGCGAGTGCTTCGGCGCAAGCGGGATGTGCTTTCAGAAGCTTATGGCCGTTGAAGTGAAAGTCGCCGATGAGCGGCACTGTGGTGCCCTCACGATCGAGACGCTCCCGGATGTGTGGCACCGCGGCCGCCGCCTCTTCGGTGTTGACCGTGACCCGAACGAGCTCCGATCCGGCCCGCGCGAGCGATCGCACCTGTGCGACGGTCGCTTCGATATCGGCGGTGTCGGTGTTGGTCATCGACTGCACGACGATCGGAGCGCCACCGCCCACTTTCACGCCACCGACGACGGCTGCGATGCTTTTTCTGCGCGTGATCATCGTACGACGTCCTTTTCTTTGGCGATCCAGCTGCGCACGTGCCGCTCTAGAAGATCGAGCGGCACTGCGCCGGTTTCGAGAACCGTGTCGTGGAATGCACGGACGTTGAAGCGCGGCCCGAGCGTCTGCTCCGCCTCGCGCCGCAGGTTCTGGATGCGTAATTGACCGATCTTGTACGCGAGCGCTTGCCCCGGCCACGAGATGTAGCGGTCAATTTCATTGACGATGTCCGCCTCGGTTTTTGCGGCGTTGTCGATGAAGAAGGCGATCGCCTGCTCACGGCTCCAGCCCTTGGCGTGCATGCCGGTGTCGACGACGAGCCTCACGGCACGCCACATGTCGTAGGTGAGCTGGCCAAATTTTGAGTAAGGATCTTGGTAAAGCCCGAGCTCCTCGCCGAGACTCTCGGAGTAGAGCGCCCAACCCTCGACATAAGCGGTGTAGCCCGCATTACGGCGGAAGTCGGGCATCTCCGCTTGCTCCATGGCGAGCGCGATTTGCAGGTGGTGACCCGGAACCGCTTCGTGTATCGACAGCACTTCCATTTCGTACTTCGGACGCACCTCGGGTCGATAGAGGTTCACGTAATAGAAGCCGGGACGCGTGCCGTCCGCGGCCGGACCCTGGTAGTAGGCCGTCGTCGTGTTGGGCGCGCTCGTCATCGGGATCGGACGCAGCCCGTACGGCGTGCGCGGAAGTTTTCCGAAGACGCGTACGAGGTTCGGGTCGATCCGCTTCGATACCGCAAGATAGCCCTCGAAGAGTTCCTGAGACGACTTGTAATAGAACTGCGGATCGGTGCGAAGGAAGGTGAAGAACTCCTGCAGCGAGCCTTTGAAGCCGACCTTGTCCTTGATGGCCATCATCTCGCCGCGGATGCGTCGCACTTCGGCGAGTCCGATCTCGTGGATGTCGTCCGCGGTGAGTGTGCCGAGCGTCGTGTGATAAGCGATACGCTCGCGGTAGTACTCACGGCCCTCGGGGGTATCCGAGATCCCTACCGTGGCGCGAGTGGCGGGAAGATAGACCTCATTGAAGGTCTTGGTGAACCGCGCATAAGCCGGCAGTACGACGGTTTCGATCGCACGGCGACCCGCTGCGGTGAGCCGGTCGCGCGTTGCGGCATCAAACTCCTCCGGGAAGCGGGTGAAGGGCGCGAAGAACGGACTTTGTTCCGGTTTGGCGACGTTCTGCAGAGCCAGCTGCGGGGGAATGCGTTGCATGATCACCCGCGGTTGCGTACGACCCTCGCGTGCAGCTTGTTCGAGCAGCGCGATGTGCTGGTCGATCAGTGTGCCGACCCCTTGTAGGCGCGTGATCCAGTCCTCGTAATCTTTGACGGAGCGGAACTGCAGGAGCTCCGTGACTTCGTGCAGCGTCTGGATGCCGCCTTGATGATTGATCGAATACAGATACGGCTTGAACGGCTGACTCGCGAGGCGTTGGGTGTACTCCCGCTCGAAAAGGTCGTAGTCGAGTTGTGATTTCGGCGAAAGCGACGCCCGCGGGATCGATCGCAGCGCCGCGAGGGTGGCCCGATCGTGCTGATGTCGTTGCTCGATGGCCGCAGCCGACATGTCGGTCCACCGGTCGTTATACCGGTTGTCCCCGAGGTAATTCGCCATCAAGGGGTCGGCGGCCAGCTCTTTTTGCCACGTGGCATCGAACAGCGCCCGAAGACGGGTTTCGGTTTCGGGGGTGGCGGCAGCTGTGGCCGGCATCAGAACCGCAAAAACCAGGACGGCGAACCGCGCAAGGGTGGGGAGGCGACTGAGCATGCGAGGGGTCTCCGAGTAACCTTGAGTTGACAGTCTACGACGGTCGATTTTTCCGCGCCCGGGGGCGCAGCCGCTGCTATTATCGCCTCGTTCGCGAAATCCGACCTTGCCGGAGAGACCCCGCCTCACCGTGGGGCGCCGAAGGCGCAAGTTTCCGCCCGGAAACGCTCAGGCAAAAGAACGGCAGGTCGCAGGCGAATTCTGGAGAGCGATCGATCGCCGCCCATCGGGCTGCGGGCGATCCACCGAAGGGGAGCGGCGCGCCGATCGAGGCGGGCCCGATCTCTCAGGTCCATGGACAGAGGGGCGGCAGGGGCTTTGTGGCTCCTGCCGCTCTTTTTTTTGGCCGGGCGGTGGCCTCACGGATTTGAGGGAGACGGCATGGGACGCAAGACACCTCTCTATGGACTCCACGTCGAGCAAGGCGCTCGCATGGTCGACTTCGGTGGCTGGGACATGCCGGTCAATTACGGATCGCAAATCGAGGAGCATCATCGCGTGCGCCGCGATGCCGGGATGTTCGACGTCTCGCACATGTGCGTCGTCGACGTCCGTGGCCGCGACAGCCGCGCATTCCTTCGATATCTGCTGGCCAACGACGTCGACAAGCTGCGGGTGTCGGGCAAGGCGCTCTACAGCTGCATGCTCAACCCGACGGGCGGTGTCCTCGACGATCTCATCGTCTATTTCATGAACGAGCAGTGGTTCCGCGTGGTCGTCAATGCCGGGACGCGGGACGCCGATCTCGATTGGATGCGCGCCCAGGCCCGCGAGGTGGTACAGCACCTCGAAATCATTGAACGTGTCGACCTCGCGATGATCGCAGTGCAGGGCCCCAAAGCCCGCAGCATCGTTGCCGAGTTTCTCGAGCCCGAAGATAAAGATCCGACCCTGGCGCTCGAGCCCTTCAATGGCCGTATGTGCGGCGAGTGGTTCGTCGCGCGCACGGGCTACACGGGCGAGGACGGCTTTGAAGTAGTTTTGCCGATCGAAGAGGCGCCCTCCACCTGGCGCGCGCTCGCGGCGGCGGGTGTGGCGCCGTGTGGTCTCGGCGCGCGCGACACGCTGCGTCTCGAGGCCGGCATGAACCTGTACGGCAACGATATGGATGAGACGCGTCATCCGCTCGAGTCCGGCCTCGCGTGGACGGTGGCCTTCGAGCCTGCGAGCCGCGACTTCATCGGGCGACAGGCACTGATGGATATCAAGGCAGCGGGAGGTCCGTCGCACAAGCTCGTCGGTCTTTTGCTGGAAGAGCGCGGCGTTTTGCGTTCGCACCAGAAGGTCGTCGTTCCCGGCGTGGGTGAAGGCGAGGTGACGAGCGGAACATTCTCGCCGACGCTCGAGCGTTCCATTGCCTTTGCGCGGGTGCCGAGCGGAACCGGACAATCCGTGCAGGTCGACATCCGCGGCAAGTTGCTGCCGGCGCGCGTGGTCAAGCTGCCATTCGTCCGTAACGGGCGAGTGCTGATCACACTCTGAGTTTTTTCCAAAGATTTCACGATTTCGTCATTGAGGAGCCTTCCCATGAGTCAAGTCATCACCGACCTGAAATACGCCAAGAGCCACGAGTGGGCCCGTCTGCTGCCGAACGGTCTCGTCGAGATCGGTATCACGGATCACGCCCAGCACGCACTCGGCGATCTCGTGTTCGTCGAAGTCCCGGAGGCGGGGCGCGCGCTCGAGGCCGGCGCTGCCTGTGCGGTCGTCGAGTCGGTCAAGGCCGCCTCCGACGTGTACGCGCCCATTGCCGGCACTGTCGTCGAGAGCAACGCGGAGCTTGCCTCCACGCCGGAGCTCATTAACCAAGACTGTTACGGCAAGGGTTGGATGATCCGCGTGAAGCCGGCTTCAGCCTCGGCGCTCGACGGCCTGCTCAATGCCGAGGCGTACTCGGCGGTGCTTGCTGCGGAGGGTGGCTGACATGCCTTTCATTCCGCATACGGAAGCGGACGTCCGCGAAATGCTCGCAGCGATCGGCGCCAAGTCGATCGAGGAGCTCTTCGACGAGATTCCGCAAAATCTTAGAGTCCAGGGCCTCGCCGGTATTCCCGAGGGACTCTCCGAAATGGAGATCGGTCGCCTCATGAGCGAGCGTGCGAGACAGGACGGTCGTCCGCTCTCGTTCCTCGGTGCCGGTGCGTACGAGCACCACATTCCCTCGGCCGTGTGGGCGATCACGACGCGCGGTGAGTTCTACAGCGCCTACACGCCGTATCAGGCCGAGGCGAGTCAGGGCACGCTGCAGCTCATTCACGAATACCAAACCATGATCTCGAGCCTCACCGGCATGGAGGTGTCCAACGCCTCGCTCTATGACGGCGGATCGGCGGTTGCGGAGGCGGCGCTCATGGCGGTCCGTGCGCATCGCAAATCGAAGAGTTTGCGCGTGCTCGTGCCCTCGACGGTGAACCCCAACTATCGCCGCGTCGCGGTGAGCACGGCCGGTAATCAGGGCCTGCGTTTCGAGACGGTGCCGTATCAGCGTGAGACGGGTTGTATCGACTTCGCAGCGCTCGCAGCCTTCGCGGGTCAGGACATCGCCGCGATGGTCATCCAGCAGCCCAATTTCTTTGGGCAACTGGAGGACGTCGATGCGCTCACCGATTGGGCCCACGAGCAGGGCATGCTCGTCATCGCTGCCGTCAATCCGACTTCGCTCGCACTGCTCAAGCCGCCGGGCGAGTGGGGCACGAAAGGTGCCGACATCTGCGTCGGCGAGGGGCAGCCGCTCGGCGTTCCGCTCTCCTCGGGTGGACCTTACTTCGGCTTCATGACCACGCGCATGGACTACGTGCGCTCGATGCCAGGACGCATCGTCGGTCGGACGGTCGATCTCGAAGGTCGTCATGGTTATACGTTGACGCTGCAGGCGCGCGAGCAGCACATTCGTCGCGGCAAGGCGACGTCCAACATCTGCACCAATCAAGGCTTGCTGATGACGGCCGCCACCATCTACATGAGTCTCATCGGTCCGGCGGGGCTCGCGCAGGTGGCCGAGACCTCCATGGCGAGGACGCATCAGCTCGTGTCGGCGTTGAGTCGCCAGCGCGGCGTGCGTCAGGCCTTCACCGGGCCGCGCTTTCACGAGTGCGTGCTGCTTCTCGATCGTCCGGCCGCAGCCGTGCTGCAGGCGCTCGAGTCGCAAGGCATTTTGGGTGGTGTCGATCTTTCGGGTGATTACCCCGAGCTCGGTTCCGCCATCCTCGTGTGCGCTACCGAAACCAAGACCGACGGCGACATCGAGCGCTATGCCAACGCGCTCGGTACGGCGTTGCAGGCTGTGCGGGCCGCTTGATCGCGGACGCTACCGGAGTACCCCATGAATCAGATTCTCGAAAAATCCATCTTCGAATATTCCCGCGATGGTCGAGGCGCCGAAGCGCAGCATCCGCCCGCGTTGCGCGGTGCAGCATCGGCCGCGTCCAAGGAAGCGATGGGTGCCGTACCCGCGGCGCTACGTCGTAAGCACAAGCCGATGTTGCCCGAGGTGAGTGAGCTCGATGTCGTGCGTCACTTCACGCGCCTCTCGCAGCTCAACTTCTCGATCGACACGAACTTCTATCCGCTCGGTTCGTGCACGATGAAGTACAACCCGAAAGCCTGTAACCAGTACGCGATGCTGCCGGAGTTTCTCTCGCGTCATCCGCTTGCCCCCGACTCGCAGGGCCAGGGCTTTCTCTCGTGCATGTTCGAACTGCAGGAAATGCTCAAAGAAGTGACGGGCATGAAGGCCGTGTCGCTCAATCCGATGGCTGGTGCGCACGGCGAGTTTGCGGGCGTGGCGATGATCCGTGCCTATCACCGCGCACGCGGCGATCTGGCGCGCAACGAGATCATCGTGCCTGAAGCAGCCCACGGGACGAACCCTGCGACGGCGACCATGTGCGGTTGCATCGTTCGCGAGATTCCGGTCGATGCCGAGGGTGACGTCGACATCGAGGCGCTCAAGAAGGCGGTGGGTCCGAACACGGCGGGCATCATGCTCACCAATCCCTCGACGCTCGGTGTCTTCGAGCGCAAGATCGAAGAGGTCGCACGCATCGTTCACGGTGCAGGCGGCTTGCTTTACTACGATGGCGCCAACCTCAATGCCATCCTCGGCAAGGTTCGCCCGGGTGACATGGGCTTCGACGTCATCCACATGAATCTCCACAAGACCTTCTCGACGCCCCACGGTGGTGGTGGTCCGGGTGCCGGTGCGGTGGGTGTCAGTGCCCGTCTCGAACCTTTCCTGCCGGTGCCGGTGGTCGGTCGTGAGGGTGACGGCTATCGCTGGCTCACCGAGGCCGATCGGCCGCAGTCCATTGGCCGACTCTCGGCGTTCATGGGTAATGCCGGCGTGTTGCTGCGGGCGTATATCTACATGCGCATGCTCGGTCGCGAAGGGATGAGTCGTGTCGGCGAGTTTGCGACGCTAAATGCCAACTACGTCATGGCGCGGCTGCGCGCGGCGGGCTTCGATCTCGCTTATCCGAATCGCCGTGCGAGCCACGAGTTCATCATCACGATGAAGAAGCAGGCCAAAGAACTCAACGTGACTGCGATGGATATCGCCAAGCGGTTGCTGGACTACGGGTTCCATGCGCCGACGACGTATTTCCCGTTGCTGGTGCCGGAGTGTCTGCTCATCGAGCCCACGGAGACTGAGAGCCGTGAAACGCTCGATGGGTTCGTCGAGGCCATGGTGGCCATCCTCGGCGAGGCGTCGGAAGATGCGCAAAAACTCAAAGCTGCGCCGTATACGATGCCGGTACGACGTCTCGACGACGTTCGCGCCGCCAAGCAACTCGAGCTCACCTGGAAGCCGGTAGACTCCGCAGCCTGATGAAAACCGATCGTCCCAAGCCGACTGGACTCGTCCGTCTCTTCAACGCCTTCGGCAATACCTGGAAGGGGTATGTCGGTGCGTTTCGCGAAGAGGCGGCGTTTCGTCAGGAGCTCGCACTGTGCGCAGTGCTGTTTCCTCTCGGGTTGTGGTTGGGCGAAAACGGGGTCGAGCGGGCACTGCTCGTGGGCCCCGTGTTCATCATCTTGATCGTCGAACTGCTCAACAGCGGTATCGAGGCGACAGTCGATCGTATCGGGCTCGAGCGTCACCAGCTCTCGGGGCTCGCCAAAGATCTCGGTTCGGCAGCGGTATTCACGTCCTTTGCGATGCTCGTCGTCGTCTGGGCGCTCGTGTTGCTCGATCGCTGATCATTCATTGCGGAGACGGACATGACGGCACTCATTTGCGGTTCGGTGGCCTACGACACGGTGATGGTTTTTGAAGGACACTTCAAAGATCACATCCTCGCCGACCGCATCCACATGTTGAATGTGGCCTTTCTCGTACCCGGACTGCGCCGCAACTTCGGTGGTTGTGCGGGCAACATCGCCTACAACCTCAAGTTGCTCGGCGGTGAAGGTAAGGTCATGGCGACGGTCGGCTCGGACTTCGGCCCGTACCGCGCCTGGATGCTCGATAACGGATTGCCGCTCGATCACGTGCGTCAGCTCGACGACGAGTACACGGCTCAGGCCTACATCACGACCGATGCCGACAACAATCAGATCACGGCTTTCCATCCGGGCGCGATGAACCACGCGCACGTCAACAAGGTACCGAAGGACGGCGGCATCCGTCTCGGCATCGTCGCGCCGGAGAGCCACCTCGGCATGCGTGATCACGCCGCGCAATTTGCGGCGAATGGTATTCCCTTTATCTTTGATCCGGGACAGGCGATGACGCTGCTCGGTCCCGACGACCTGCGCACCATGATCGGCCAGGCGAGCTGGGTGGCCGTCAATGATTACGAGGCGAGTCTGCTCGTCGAGCGTACCGGATGGTCGCTCGAGGCGATCGCCGGCAAGGTCAAGGCGTTGATCGTCACCCGTGGCGCCCAGGGTTCGCACATTCATGCCGACGGTATCGTCCACGAGATTCCGTCGGTCAAGCCCGCGAAGATCGCCGATCCCACGGGTTGCGGTGACGCCTACCGCGGCGGTCTGCTGTTCGGTCTGCAGCGAGGCCTTGATTGGCCGACGACGGGGCGCATCGCCTCGCTCATGGGTTCGCTCAAGATCGCGCACCACGGGACGCAGAATCATCGCTTCGGTCGCGAGGAATTCGCGGGACTGTACAAGCAAGCCTTCGGCGTCGCGCTCGGGGCTTGAGCGGACAGGTCGATTTCTTCGACGATCGACCGGTGCGCGGCAAGGTGGCTGCGGCACCGGTGAGTGACGAGTTGCGCGTGCTCGCGGGGCATTTGCCTCAGGGTGTGCGTTTCGGAACCTCGACGTGGTCTTTCCCCGGGTGGCAGGGCATCGTCTATAGCGGTGATTACGACGAGACCAAGCTCTCGCGCGAGGGGCTCTCGGCCTATGCCCATCATCCGTTGTTGCGCAGCGTCGGAGTCGATCGTAGTTACTACCGACCGCTCGACGACAAAACGCTGCAGCGTATGGCAGGCGCCGTCCCCGCAGACTTCAAATTTTTGATCAAGGCATACGCCGCTCTGATGTTGCCGAAGAGTGCGCGGCGTCCCGACTATCTTGCAGGGGTGCCCGATGTATTTCTCGACCCGACCTACGCATCGCGCAACGTGATCGAGCCGGCGCTGCGTCTTCTCGGCGAGAAGGTCGGTGTGATTCTCTTTCAGTTTTCTCCGCTCGGCGATCGGGTCTTACGTTATCGAAAAGAATTACTCGAGCGTCTCGAGATGTTTCTGGCCGCGCTACCCTCGGAGGCCCAGTACGCCGTCGAGTGGCGCGACACCGCCGTACTCGGACCCGATCTCGCCGATGTGTTGGCGCGCTGCAAGGTCGCTCACGGCTATTCCGGTCACCCGCGCATGCCGCAGATCGAGGAGCAGGCGCCGTTCGATCGGGGGGAGGGCCCGATGGTGATTCGATGGCTGCTGAGACGCGATCGGGTTTACGAGGACGCTCGGACGACCTACGCGCCCTTCGATCGATTACTCGAACCCGATACCGACTCCCGCCGCGGCATCCTCTCGCTGCTGCATGGCGCAGTCAGGCAGGGGCGTGAAGCCATCGTCATCGTCAACAACAAAGCGGAGGGCTCCGCGCCGCTCAGCGTGCTGCAATTGGCGCGCGAGTGGTCGTCGGTCAGCTAAACTTCAGCGCATGTCCGCCTCAGCTGGTGCCCTCGCGCCCGACATTGCGGCCGCCGTTGCCGCCTTGCGTGCGGGTGATCTCGTGGCCTTCCCGACCGAAACCGTTTACGGCCTCGGTGCCGATGCGCGTAACCCCGCGGCGCTGCGCAAGATCTATGCGCTCAAAGGTCGTCCTGCGACACACCCACTAATTTTGCACTTGCAGTCCGCCGACGACCTCAAAGATTGGGTCGCGGATGTACCGGCGTCGGCGCGCGCTTTGGCGGACCGATTTTGGCCGGGGCCGCTCACGCTCGTGTTGCCACGCGCACCGGAGGTCTCAGATGTACTGACCGGTGGCCAAGACACGATCGCGATCCGTGTCCCCTCGCATCCGGTGGCACGGCAGCTGCTCGCGGCGTTCGGCGGCGGCATCGCCGCACCCTCGGCCAATCGATACGGTCGTGTCTCACCGACGCGGGCGGCGCACGTGCGTGAGGAGTTCTCCGAAGATCTGCTCGTGCTTGAGGGCGGCGACTGCGAGGTCGGCCTGGAATCCACCATCGTGTCGCTCATCGATGATCTGCCGCGGCTGCTTAGGCCCGGTGCCATTTCGCGGACCGAGATCGAGGCCGTGCTCGGTCGATCGGTACAGGTCGGCGCGGATGCCGCTGCGCCGCGCGTTCCGGGTAGCACGGCACAGCACTACGCGCCGCAGACGCCCGTCGAACTCGTACGTCCCGAGTCACTCGATGCGGCGGTGGTCGCAGCCTCGGCGCGCGGGCAGCGTGTAGCGGTACTCCCGTGTCCTGTCGGCAGCGACCCTTCGAGTTATGGGCGCGCGCTTTATGCCGAGCTGCGCAGGCTCGACAAGCTCGGTGTCTCACGTATCCTCGTCGAGGACGTCCCGCATACTCCGCCATGGGACGCCGTCCGAGATCGACTGTCTCGTGCTGCGGCCACGTTTCTTTGATCGCAGCGTCACCTGATAAGCGTCACCCTTTATTCGAAGCGAGTCATTGCCGATGAGTCCGAGCCGTAAGTCTGCTTATATCGATCCGTTTCAGCCTCGCGAGATTCGTCGCCTCGTCAGCGAGTTCGGTTCGCCGCTGCTGATCATCGATTGCGCGCGCGTACGACGCCAATACCGTGAGCTGCAGCGTGCGCTGCCCGGTGTCGATCTGCACTACGCGCTGAAGCCGCTGCCGCATCCCGCTGTGGTCCGCACGGTACTTGAGGAGGGTGGATTTCTCGATCTCGCGACGACCGGCGAAGTGGAGCTCGTCGCGCGTATGGGCGTCGATCCCGATCTGTGCATTCATACGCATCCGATCAAGCGCGACATCGATATTCGTGCGGCGCTCGATCGCGGTGTCCGCGTCTTCGTGGCCGACAATCCCGACGAGCTGCGTAAATTCGTGCCCTACGCTGCCAAAGCAGAAGTGCTGCTTCGGGTCTCGTTCCGCAGTCCAGGCGCGGTCTCCGATTTGTCGCGCAAGTTTGGCTGTGACCCAGAGTCGCTGCTGGCGCTGGCACGTCGTGCCCGTGACCTCGGCGTGAAGGTGCGTGGCCTCTCGTTCCACGTCGGCTCGCAGGCGCCGGATCCCGGCAAACACGTGGAAGCGATCGAGGCCTGCGCAAAGTTACTGGCGGCAGCACGTCGTGAGCGACTCGGTCCTTGCGACACACTCGATATCGGCGGTGGTTTTCCCATCGACTACGCCGCGCGTGCGCCGACCATCGGATATTTTTGTAAACCGATCCGTACGGCTCTCGCCAAGCTCCCAAAGCGGGTGCGGATCATTGCCGAACCCGGGCGTTACA
Organism: Steroidobacteraceae bacterium; assembly: GCA_049455515.1. Taxonomy (GTDB): domain Bacteria; phylum Pseudomonadota; class Gammaproteobacteria; order Steroidobacterales; family Steroidobacteraceae; genus UBA964. The sequence continues at coordinate 1,710 of JBMTZJ010000028.1, read as the reverse complement.
TCGCGGGCCCGAGTGCAATCGGCGTGGCGAGCGTGATGGGTCGTGCACGTCGCGAGGGGCGCTGGTGGTATTACCTCGATGACGGTTTGTATGGTTCTTACAGCGGACAGCTCTTCGACCACGCGCGGTATCCGCTCGAATCATTGAAAGCCGGAAAACAGCGTGAACCTGCCGTACTGGCCGGCCCCACTTGCGACAGCATCGACGTCATCACAGAAAATATTTTGTTACCCGAGCTCGACTCCGGCGATCTCATCGTGGGTCGTGCGATGGGTGCCTACACCTGGGCAAGCGCCTCAGAGTTCAATTTCTTCCCGCGTGCGACGGTGGTATCGGTCAACCTCACCGCGGGTGATCGCGGCAGCGTTCTGCGGCTCGATCACTAATGCGTATCCACGTCGCCGATTTCGTGGCGGGCGCAGCCTCGGCACGGGGTGTGGCGATCGTCATCGACGTATTCCGCGCTTGTTCGTTGCAGGCTCACGCGCTCGCTGCGGGGGCCATCGCGATCGTTCCGGTCGAGGGAGTCGAGGAGGCGCAAGCCTTGAAAGTGCAACACCCCGAGTGGTTACTCGTCGGTGAGCGTCACGCGCGACGGCTGCCCGGTTTCGATTGCGGTAATTCGCCCGCAGAAGTGCTGGCGGCGTCTCCGCGCGGGCGCACCTTGATTCATACGACCCACGCCGGCACGCAGGGGCTCATGGCCGCTTCGCGCGCAGCTCGTCACGTCTTCACGGGCGCATTCGTGAATTTATCGGCCACGATTTCGGCCGTGAGAGCGTTGTCGCCCGATGAGGTCACCATCGTCGCGATGGGGCACGAAGCGCGCGAGCCTTGCGCCGAAGATGATCTCTGTCGCGAGGTCATGATCGCAGCCTTGGAGCAGCGGGAGCTATCGATCGGCAATCTGGCAGATCGGTTGAGAGGCGTACCGGCAGCGGCAAAATTTTTTGATCCGGAGGCCGATTGGGCGCCCGAAGCGGATTTCGATCTGTGTACTCGGTTCGACGCCGTGCCCTTTGCGATCGCTCTCATCAACGGAACGCTCGGAAGGCCGACGCTCGTACGCCACGATCTGCGATACACCACGCCATACTATGTCTGATCGCGCGATTCGTAACATCGTCTTCGACATCGGCTGGGTCTTGGTACACCTCGCGCCCGAGCCGCTCTTACGGCTTCTTCGTTCTCACGGCGCCGAAGTAGAGCGCCTCGAACAGGTGACGAGCCGGATCGATCTCGAGGAGCACGAGAGCGGACGACTCGACGGAGCAGGGCTCGTCTCCAACATCGCTCGGCTCGCGCCACGTTCGCCTCCGTCCGAACATGTCGCAGCGGCCTGGGTCGACATGTTCGATCCGCAGCCTCTCATGTTCAGTCTTGCCGAGCGTCTGCGCGCTCGTTATCGGGTTTATTTACTGTCCAATGTGGGTGACCTGCATTGGGTGGAGCTACGACGGCGATTCCGCCTTCACGAGCTGACGCACGGTGTCGTGACATCTTTTGAGGCGGGTGTCATGAAGCCCCATGCCGGCATTTACGCGCAGACGGAGCACCGATTTTCATTGGATCCCGCCGCGACCGTGTTCATCGACGATCGCCTCGAGAACATCGAGGCCGTCCGCGTACGGGGCTGGCACGGCATCGTCCACGCGAGTCACAATCAGACCGTCAGCGCACTGCGCGCGCTCGGCGTCGAGACGGAGTGAA
>JBMTZJ010000027.1:0-14159 GCA_049455515.1 Steroidobacteraceae bacterium | reverse complement strand
CGCGGGTACAAGCCCTGAGGGAAGTCGTCAGCGTGCTCACCGAACTCATCGAAAATCTGCTCAACCGGAACCTCGGCGATTCTCCCCAGGCACGTGCATCGTGTGCCGAATTAAAGGGACGACGTTTAAAGGTGAAGATCAAAGATCTCGATATCGTTGTCGTTATCGAGTCCGTCGGTCAGTCTTTGCGAATTTCCCGCAGCGACGAGGGCGAGAGTCACGCGGAAGTTGAGGGCTCACCCGTCAATCTGCTGGCGATGGCGGGCCCCGCTCCGGAGCGCCTACTCAAATCGGGTGCCGTTCAGGTCAGAGGCGACATCGAACTCTTGCAGCGCTACCGCGATCTCGCTCTGCTGCTGAGACCCGACCTCGAAGAGGAGCTCTCGCGACTGATCGGCGATTCTCCGGCTCATCGATTGGCGAGCTTGGCGCGCGGTGCCTTGTCGTTTGGTCGTCGTAGCACCGATACAGCCATTCGCAACGCTGCGGAATACTTTGCTCATGAAACGCGGGATCTCGTACCGAGAGCCGAAGCGGAAGTCTTTTTGGAAGACGTCGATCGCCTTCGCGAAGATGTCGATCGTGCTGCAGCGCGGCTCGATTCGATACTTGATCGTCTGCCCCCGAGAGCCGACGCATGAAGTTGCGCGTCCTCGCCCGCCTGATTCAGATTCAGCGAGTGCTCGTCCGCCACGGCTTGGACGAATTCGTGACGGAGACGCATCTTTACCGACCGTTACGCTTCATTTTCCTTGCCTCCCCATGGACTTGGTTCGAGCGACGCAAGCGCGCAACCCGGGGCGAGCGACTGCGTCTTGCGCTCGAGGAGCTCGGTCCGATTTTCATCAAATTAGGACAGGCGCTGTCTACCCGTCGCGATCTCCTGCCACCGGACATCGCCGAGGAGCTCGCCAAACTGCAAGATCGAGTACCGCCTTTCGACGGTCGACTCGCAAAAAAAATCATCGAGAGTGCCTACGGAAAGTCCTTAAACGAAGTGTTCGAATCGTTCGACGAGAAGCCGCTCGCGGCCGCCTCGATCGCGCAGGTTCATGTTGCGAAACTTCGCTCTGGTGGCGAGGTCGTGGTCAAGGTATTACGTCCGGGCATGCGAGAGATCATCTCGGGAGATCTCGAAGTGATGCATGCCCTTGCCGGTCTCGCCAAACGCAACTCTTCCGAAGCGCGACGGCTGCGCGTCGATGAAATCGTCGACGAATACGAAAAGACCGTACTCGATGAGCTCGACTTGATGAGAGAGGCCGCCAATGCGGCTCAACTTCGTCGAAACTTCGAGGGTTCTCCGCTGCTGCACGTTCCGGCGGTGCACTGGGACTATTGCCGCATCAACGTGATGGTGATGGAGCGTATACACGGCGTGACCATCAGCGACATGAAAACGTTACGTGCGCTCGGAACCAATATCCCGATGCTGGCCGAGAACGGCGTGAAGATCTTTTTCACGCAGGTTTTTCGTCATAATTTTTTCCATGCCGACATGCACCCGGGGAATATCTTCGTGCTGGTCGACGATCCGAGTCGCCCGCGTTACGCCGCCGTCGATTTCGGAATCGTCGGAACACTCGACCTGCGCGACATGCACTACCTCGCAGAAAATTTCCTGGCAGTGTTCGATCGCAACTACCGTCGAGTGGCCGAGTTACATGTGGAGTCGGGATGGGTGCCGCCCACTACACGTGTGGATGAGATGGAATCGGCAATTCGTACGGTGCTCGAACCGATCTTCAACAAGCCACTAAAAGATATCTCTTTCGGTACGATCCTGTTGCGGTTGTTCGATATTTCACGTCGCTTCGACATGCGGATTCAGCCGCAGCTGATTCTGCTTCAAAAGACCTTGCTCAATATCGAGGGGCTCGGGCGCGACCTCCATCCGGAACTCGATATATGGCAAACCGCCGCGCCGATTGTTCGAGAGTGGATGCGTGACAGGCTCAGCGTCCGTAACCAGTTGAAGCACTTCCGCGATCACTTGCCGGCTCTCGTCGAGGTTGCCCATGCGCTACCGCCATTGCTGAAGGTCGCAGTCCAGAAAGCGCAGGATGGCAAGCTGCATTTCGGTGTTCAGCCGGAGGACATCGAACGATTACGGGTTGAATTGCGTGAAAGCGAACGTCGACGAAATTCGACGCTGATTGCGAGCGCACTCGGACTCGGTGGAATTCTTTGGTTAGATCCGGGCCCCGTCGTCTCCGGGCTCGCACCTTTGCTGATCGTTGCGGCAGCGGCTATTTACCTGATCGGTCGCCGACGTTGAGTCTGTCGCGACGCGCTAGCGGGCGCGCAGAGATCTGAGCCACACCGCAGGATCCTCGCCGCGTTCGAGCACTTCGACGAGTGCGGAGCCGACGACGACACCTGCCACATGACCTTTCAATTTTTCGATGTGCGCGGCGGAACGGATACCGAAGCCTGCGCAGACCGGCACCGGGGAAGCGGCTGTGACACGATCGAGATAATCGAGAACAGAATCGGGCACCGCGACGGATTTTCCGGTGGTCCCCGTCATGGTGACCGCGTATACGAATCCGTCGCTGACGCTGCAGATTTCGGCGAGTCGGGCCGGGGTCGTGACGGGCGTCACCATCTGAATCAAAGACAGACCTTTGGAGGTGAGTGCAGCGCGAAGGTCTTCGCCTTCATCGAAGGGTAAATCGGGCACGATGAATCCGCACACACCTGCCTTCAGAGCGTCTTCGGCTAATTTTTGGTAACCGTACTGCAGCAGCGGGTTCAGATAACTCATGAGCACGAGTGGCGTGGCGGGTCGGCTCATCGTCGCGAGCTCGTCGAGTATCCAGCGCAGGCTGACGCCTTGCTTTAGGGCAGCCTGGCTCGAGCGTTGGATGGTCATGCCGTCGGCCATCGGATCGGTAAATGGCACTCCGATTTCGACGACGTCGGCGGCTGACGCAACGGCCGTGAGGTGATGCCTGAAGTTTGAAGCGCTCGGAAAGCCTGCGGTCATAAAGGCGACGAGCGCGGGCTCACCATGCATGCCGGCGCGTCGTACGGCGTCTGACAGTTTTTGTGCGGGCGTCACGACTGATGCTCCGCAAGAATCGTACGCTGGAGCGTGGGCATGTCTTTATCACCGCGTCCGGACATACAGATCACCAGACGTTTTCCAGGATGACGCGCCGCCCAGCGTTTGGCGCCATGTAGCGCGTGCGCCGTTTCGAGCGCCGGCAATATGCCCTCGAGGCGCGAACACTCCTGCAAGGCCGCCAGCGCCTCCGCATCAGTCGCCGATTCGTATTTGACGCGTCCGGCTGCAAGGAGCAAGGCATGCTCTGGGCCAACTCCCGGATAATCGAGTCCGGCGGAGATGGAATCGGTCTCGTGAATTTGTCCATTTTCGTCCTGCAGCAGCAGCGAATAACACCCTTGAAGAACACCCGGCCATCCGTAAGACAGACTCGCTGCATTCTCTCCAAGATTGACGCCGCGGCCACCCGCCTCGACCCCAATGATTTCGACCTGCTCGTCGGGTACGAAGGCATGAAACATCCCGATGGAATTCGAGCCTCCGCCAACGCACGCAAAAATAGCGTCGGGCAGCGCGCCATGACGCTCGAGGCACTGGGCGCGCGCTTCCCGACCGATCACGGCTTGTAACTCCCGTACGAGATACGGGTAAGGATGCGGACCTACCGCCGAGCCCAAAAGATAAAACGTACTGGTGGGATCCGAAACCCAATCACGCAGCGCTTCGTCGATAGCGGCTCTCAGCGTTTGGTCTCCGCCGGTCACCGGTACGACCTCGGCACCGAGCAGACGCATACGTCCGACATTCGGCGCTTGGCGTTCCATATCGATTGCGCCCATATAAACGACACAGGGCAAACCGAGTCGCGCGCAGGCGGCCGCGCTCGCCACACCATGCTGGCCAGCGCCCGTCTCCGCAACGATACGCTTAGCGCCCAATCGCTTGGCGAGCAGAGCCTGGCCCACGGCGTTATTAATTTTGTGCGCGCCGGTATGCGCGAGATCCTCGCGCTTGAACCAGACGTCCGCACCCCATGCCTCCGACAAGCGCGGCGCATGCGACAGCGCCGTCGGGCGTCCCACCCAGTGTCGTAACTGGTCAATGAATTCCCGCTGAAAATCCTCGCGATGCAAATGCTCGCGCATCCCCGCCTCCAGACGTTCGAGCGCGGGAATCAGCGTCTCCGGAACGTAGCGACCTCCGTACGGACCGAATCGGCCCCGAGCATCCGGGAAACGACCGGCGAGCTCGTCATCGAGCATCGCTCGCTGTTCCGCCGTGGTGAAACGGACATGGGCATTCATTCGGACAACTCCTCGAAGGCGATGTGCGCCGCCTTCACGAATTCGTAAATTTTTTGAGGTGACTTTCGTCCCGGTCTCAACTCGACGCCACTCGATACGTCGACGCCCCACGGGCGAACCCGTTTAATGGCATCGTAAACATTCTGTGCATCAAGTCCGCCCGCCAATAGCAGCCGCGTACGCGGCGCCAGTGCGCTGGCGAGCGTCCAATCCGCCGGTTGCCCTGCGCCACTCTGCGCACCCTCGAAAAGAAGACAGGCAGGCAAGTGCTCGGGGATTACCTCGTTTTCTCGATAAACCGGCAACACTCGATCGAGGGCTTGCGGAGGCAAGGTCTTCAGATCGCTCTGGTCTGTCTGCAGGAGATCCGGCGCGAAGGTGTCGAGAATATCCTGCAGTTGCGCGGCATCGGGCTGCCGGGTCACGGCGATACACCACGCCCGCCCACGTGCAGACTCAGCGAGTCGAGACGCTGCTTCCGCGGTCACTCGACGCACCGAGGGCGCGAAAACGAAACCGATGGCGTCGGCGCCTGCTTCAAGTGCAGCCGCGACTGCCTCGTCGTCAGTCAGGCCGCAGATCTTCACGAACATGCGGAAATCCTCTTCGCGGCACGCCCCGCATTAAGCATCTGCGCTGCGAGATCACGCGGTTGATCGGCGCCCATCAAGGCGCTACCGACCAACGCAAGGTCGTATCCGGCTGCCGCAAGTCGTGCCGCGTCGTCGGCCGTCGAGAGACCGCTCTCGGCAACACGCGGGAGCCAGGTGGGAAGCTTTGGCGCAAGCTGCTCGAGGCGGCCGGGGATCACCTGCAAGGTGACGAGATCACGGCAGTTCACGCCGAGCAGAAAAAGACTGCCCGAGGTGGCCGTCGAATGTCGCCCGATACGCGGCTCCAACAGTCGTACAGCTAAGTCGATGTCCGGCTCGTCGAAGGCCTCGAGTAACACGAATAATCCGTGTTCAAGCGCGGAATCGATCAGTCGTGCGAGAGCGTCTGGAGGAAGCATCCGCAGAATCAGCAGGACACCCCCTGCACCGGCGACTCGTGCCTCTAATATTTGGTAGGGATCTACGAGAAAATCTTTGCGCATCGCCGGGACCGCTCGAGAATGCAACGCGACAGCGGCGCGTTCGAGGTGCGCGAGAGAACCATCGAACCTCGAAGGTTCGGTCAAGACCGAAACGGCCGCTGCACCCGCATCGGCGTAAAACGTCACACGGTCTTCGACAGTGTCCTCGTCCGCTCGACGTAACTGCCCGAGCGCGGGCGAGCGCAGCTTCATCTCTGCAATCAGATCAAACCCCGCCGCAGATCGTTTTAGCGACGGCGCAGTGTCGAGATCACGTATTCTCGCCGTGAGCTCCGTCTGAGGCCGTATTGCGCGTGCACGCTCGACGCGCTCAAGACTGCGAGCCGCCATCGTCGCCAGAAAATCCGGCTCGCTCATCCTGCGAAATCCTTGAGTCGATCGAGCATTTTTGAAGCTCGACCGTCGTCGATCACTGCGCTCGCGAACGCGATACCCTCTCGCGGAGAGGTGACTCGCCCGGCGCATTCGAGAGCGATCGAGGCTCCCATGACGAGTGCGTCACGATGCGCGCCGCGATCCTGGCCTCTCAACACCCGATCGAGTGCTGCTGCATTGAACGCGGCATCGCCACCGGTAAGATCCGCAACCTCACATCGCTTGAGTCCGTAATCTTCCGGGGTACGGGTCGACCGTACGACAGCGCCAGATTTCACGTCGAAGATCATGAACGGTCCCAGCGGTGTCGGCTCGTCCCAACCTCTTGCGCCGTGTATCACCCATGCCCGAGTCAGTCCGGGCATTCCGGACAGTGCATCTGCCATGAGCTCAGCCGTGGATTCATTGAAGGCGCCGACGATGGCATAAGGCGGTGCCGCCGGATTAGTCAGGGGACCCAAAACATTGAACACCGTGCGTACGCCCAAGGCCTGCCGCACGGGTGCGATCGCCTTCATGGCCGGGTGATAGTGCGGCGCGAACAAGAAAGTGAATCCGAGTTGGTCGAGGCAGGCGCCGGCTCCCTGCTCGTCGAGCGGCAACGGAAGACCGAGTTTCTCGAGTACGTCAGCGCTTCCCGACTTACTGGAGATCGAGCGGTTGCCATGCTTGATGACCGGTATGCCACAGGCTGCGGCGAGTAATGCGGAGCCGGTTGAGATATTGACGCTACCCGATGCGTCGCCACCCGTACCTACGATGTCGATCGCTTGCGATCGCAAGGTTTCGTTGACCTCGGGCCGCCTTGCGAGTTCACGCATCGCCCGTGCGAATCCTCGTAGCTCCTCGCCCGTCACGCCTTTTGCACGCACGGCGGCCAGCAAGGCACCGCCTAACGCTGCGGGTGTTGCGGGATCCGCCAAGGCAGAGAGGATGACGCCCGCTTCGTTTTCCGAAAGATTTTTTCGATCGAGCAAGCGCTCGAGCAGAGGACGGAGATTCTCGAGCCCGCTCATCGCCGCCCTCCTCGCTGTGCCAAAAAATTGCGCATCAACCGCGGGCCTTCGGGCGTGAGAACGCTTTCGGGGTGAAACTGCACACCTTCCACCATTAACTCGCGATGTCGAATCCCCATGATCTCGCCCTGCTCGGTCCGCGCCGTGACGAGAAGCTCGGCAGGCAGCGATGCAGGCTCGGCGATCAACGAGTGGTAACGACCCACCTCGCAAGGCGACGGCATCCCTGTGAAGAGACCAAGGCCGTCATGGGTAACTCGCGACGTCTTGCCATGCATCAGCCTCCCGGCACGTACCACTTTTCCCCCGAATACTTCGGTGATCGACTGATGGCCGAGGCAGACACCGAAGACCGGAACTCGTCCCGCAAACGCCCGGATGATCTCCATGGAAATTCCGGCGTCGTAGGGCGTTCCGGGGCCCGGAGAGATGCAAACGTGCGTCGGTGCCAGCGCGAGCGCTTGATCGACCGTGATGTCGTCGTTCCGGCGTACGTCGACCTCCGCGCCTTCGATCAAAAAAGCCTGGACGAGGTTGTAGGTGAACGAATCGTAATTATCGATCAACAGCAGTCGGGCGCTCATGACACCTCTCCTGCCATCTGTAAGGCACGCGCTGCCGAGCCGCTTTTGGCGAGTATCTCTTCGTATTCACTTTGCGGATTACTGTCCGCCACGATGCCGGCACCAGCTTGATAAGAGTACTCGTCACCTCGAAAAACGAGCGTACGAATGGTGATGGCTTGGTCCATCTCGCCCTGTGCTCCAAAGTAACCGACCGTACCGCCATACAGGCCGCGACGTACCGGCTCGAGCTCATCGATGATTTCCATCGCCCGGACCTTGGGCGCTCCGACCAGGGTGCCCGCGGGAAATGCTGCAGCGAACAGATCGAAGGCATCGCGACCCGCTGCAAGCTCTCCATGTACGCCACTCACGATGTGCATGACATGGCTATACCGTTCGATGGATCGATAGGGATCGACGTAAACCGAACCCGCTCGGGCCACGCGACCGAGATCGTTACGCGCCAAATCGACGAGCATCACGTGCTCGGCGTTTTCTTTGGCGTCGGCGAGCAATTCTTGTTCACGTCGTCGATCCTCGAGATCGTCGGCGGCTCGCGGTCGAGTGCCGGCAATCGGTCGCAACTGCGCGTGACCGCCCGAGAGTTTCACGAGCGCCTCGGGCGACGAGCCGACGACTTTGATGTCATCCAAAGCGAGGTAAAACATGTATGGCGAGGGATTGATGAGTCTCAATGCCCGATACGCATCGAAGGGATCGACTGAATGCCGTCCAGAAAATCGGACGGACAGCACAAGTTGATAGACATCACCAGCCGCAATGTAATCTTTGGTTCTCGCCACGCCTGCCAGGAATTGCTCTTTGGACATCGAGGCGTCTGCCGAGGAAAAGCCGCCGGATGTCTTGGGTATCGGAACTGCGCCGCGCAGCGCGGCGATAACTTCACGACGAAGCGACTGTCGTTCGGACTCCGTTCCGGCATGCAGCAACGCGATACCGCGCGTCAGGTGATCGAACACGAGCAACGAAGACGGCGCGACGTAATGCATGTCGGGAACGGAAGACGTCGCCGCTGAGCGCGCTTTCAGACGCTCGAACCAGCGCACGACATCGTACGACGAGTAGCCCACGAGGCCGCCCGCGAGCGGAAAGCCTGGACCGGCGCCCGGGGCGGTGGGTCGTGGCGCTTCAGCGAGCGCGGTACGAAGGGCGTTCAAGAGCGCCGCTTGATCTGCAGGCAGCGGCCGGTGCTCGGTACCGCGCCACTGTCCTCGGCTATCGAGCCGAAATTGAAATGACGCATCGCCGAATCCGATGAACGAATAACGGCCGAGGCGCTCTCCCCCCTCCACACTCTCAAGGAGGAACGTTGGCCTGAATGCGTGCAGCTTCAGGAAAGCGGAAACCGGCGTATCGAGATCACCGGAAATGTCGAATGGTGGTTTCATAAAAGAAAAAACCCATCTCGGAGGCTATCCGGAGATGGGTTTGCTGGCTGAACCTCTTGCTAGTCTGATCGAACAGCGGCGCCGGCGCCCTCTCCTAAGAGAGGCGCCACCAACCCTGACCGTCGAGACGGGCATGGGCATGGGTTTTGGGGCTGACACTATTCATGACGGACTTGAGTATCCCCGCGGACCTCGATGACGTCAACGGGCGATCAAAACCAGGCCATTGATCGAGAGTCCGATGATCAACAGCCCGATCGCGACCATCGCAGCCTTCGGCGGAACATGCTTGGCTACCCATGCCCCCACCGGCGCTGCGATGACCCCGCCTCCGAGCAGAGCGATGACGAGGTCGAATCGGTCCCAATCGAAGGTGAAGAGAAAAGTGATCGAGATGGTCAAGGTGACGAAAAACTCCGCCGCATTGGCCGTACCAATGGCGTAACGCGGCGGCACGCCGCGGGCGATCAGGGTGGGTGTGGTCACGGTGCCCCACCCACCGCCACCGATGGCATCGAGGAACCCGGCTACCCCGCCGAGCGCATGACTCGGTGCGCGCGCGAGGCCCGGCTCACTACGTGACCACGCGCGTCGAAGTAACAACACACCCGTCAGTAGCAGATAAATCCAAACGAACGGTTTGAGAAGGTCGCCGTCGAGGTTACCGAGTAACCACGCACCCAAGGCTCCGCCCGCCATCCCCGGCAACACGAGCTTGAAGAAAATCTTGCGGTCCAGATTTTTGAACCACGCGTGCGAGACGCCGGAGGCGCCTGTCGTCACGACTTCGGCCGCGTGTACGGTGGCGCTCACGAACGCAGGCGGGTGTCCCATCGTCGTCAGGAAGGCGCTCGCGGAAATGCCATACGCCATCCCGAGCGCTCCATCGATAAGCTGCGCCGCAAACCCGACGAAGACGAGCGGCCAAAATTCCGGGGACAGGCCTTCCATGCGCCTATCGTACATAATGCGCACATGAAATTTTCCCTCTCTTTCCGCTTTGTACTGCCCCTGGTCACACTCATCATGTTGAATGCTTGCTCACGAGATACCACCCCAGAAGTCGAGGGGCTTCGTGTCGGCCCTTGGCGTGCGGTATTACAAGTCCCCGGTGGCGATTTACCTTTCGGGATGTCCGTTGCCGCGAAAGACGGGAAACCCATCGTCACTCTGGTCAACGGACCCAACCGGGTCGACGTGACCGAGATCACCATCCATAACGGCGAAGTCACGATGCTCATGCCGGGATTCGAGAACAAGCTCGTTGCACGAATCGAGGACGGGTCGCTGCAGGGAACGCTCACCATGGTCAAAGCCGGTGGCAAGTTGCAGCTGATTCCGTTTGCGGCGACGCATGGTCAAACCTGGCGATTTTCTCCGCCGGCCTCAACGTCGCAGCCTCGTAGCGATAGCCCTGCGCCGATCGGTGGTCGTTGGGCGTTCACGTTCGGCGAGGGTGATAAGACGTCGCCGGCAGTTGGAGAGTTTTCTCAACAAGGCTCGATCGTCACGGGTACGGTCATGACGCCCACCGGCGATCATCGCTTTCTCGATGGCGAGTTCGTCGATGGGGAGCTCCGGCTGTCCAAGTTCGACGGCGGCCATGTCTTTCTTTATCGCGGCAAGATCCAGTCAGATGGTTCTCTGCTCGGGAAGTTTTGGTCAGGAACAGCTTTCGAAGACCGGTTCGCCGCGCGTCGTGATGAAAACGCCTCGTTGGGTGATGCCGAGAACGCCACTCAGCTCGTCGGTAAAGCGGATCGTCTGAGTTTCCGTTTCCCGGATCTTGCCGGTCACGAGATTTCGATCACGGACCCCTTCTTCCACGGCAAAGTGGTCATCGTGACGCTCGCCGGAAGCTGGTGCCCGAACTGTCACGACGAAGCCGCATTTCTGGCAGAACTTCACCGCAAGCGCCGCGCCGAAGGCTTCGAGGTGATCTCTCTCATGTTCGAACAGTTCGGCGACTTCAAACGTGCGGCGGCCGCTACGGATCGATTTCGTCGTCGCTACGACATCGAGTACACCACGTTGATCGCCGGTACCTCAGATAAAGATGATGCGGCATCCAAGCTCCCGCAACTCAACGGTGTCTTTGCTTTTCCGACCACGATCTTCGTCGATCGAAACGGCAAGGTACGAAAAATTCATACGGGGTTTTCAGGCCCTGCCACAGGACAGTATTACGACAGGCTGGTCACCGACTTCACGAAGACGCTTGATGCTCTGCTGGCAGAGCCGCCTCCGGCACCTTTGCCGTTGCCCAAAATTTGAGGTATCCCCGACATGCCCTCCTTCGATGCTGTTTCCGAAATCGATGCTCACGAGCTCGCCAACGCCGTCGATCAAGCGAACCGCGAGCTATTGCAGCGATTCGACTTCAAAGGAACTGCTTGCAAGTTCGTGCTTCGGGAGAAAGAGTTCACCATCGAGGTTCGCGGTGAGGTCGAGTTTCAACTGAAACAGATGCTCGACATTCTGAAGCTCAAACTGACGAAGCGCGGAATCGACATCGCCTGCCTCGACATCAAAGACCCCCAGACCAATCTCGCCGAAGCGAAACAAGACGTTCTCCTGAGGCATGGCATCGATCAGGACTGCGGCAAAAAGATCGTCAAATTGATCAAGGACGCGAAACTCAAGGTTCAGGCAGGTATCCACGGCGACAAAGTCCGAGTCACCGGAAAGCAGCGAGACGATCTGCAGGCGGCGATCGCTCTACTTCGTAAAGAGAAATTCGATCGGCCGTTATCTTTCGATAACTTCAGAGAATAGTCACTAGCCGCGCGCGCTCTGCGAATCGACCTGTCGCGACCAGTAAAAGTAAAACGGAACACCCAGTGCGATGACGCCGACGCCAAGCAAGGCTTGCTTCGGCGTCGCGTACAGCGCGCTCGCGAGTAGCGCGACAGAGACGAGCACAAAGATCACCGGTGTGAACGGATATCCCCAAGTGCGGAAGGGTCTCGGCAGATCAGGCTCTCGACGTCTGAAAATGATTACGGCCGCTGCGCTCAGCGCATAGAAAAGGCAGGAAGCGAAAACGACCGAGTCGGTGAGCGTATCGAACGTTCCGGAAATCGCCAGAACGCTCGCCCATCCTGCCTGGGCGAGTACGGCATTCACAGGAACCCGCGTGCGTGGCGATAGTTTTGCGAGCGGCTTGAAGAACATCCCATCCGCCGCCATGGCGTAGGGAACTCTCGAGTTGGCGAGTACCGATGAGTGTAAGGATCCGAGTGACGACAACATGAGCGCGGCGGCCATAAAGGTGACCGCGAACGGACCAGCGAACGACGCCAGCACTTCGGTCGCAACGGACGATGTCGCCGAAACGCTCGCCACCTCAGACGGAGATAGAACATAGAAGTACGCCGCATTGACACCGACGTACAGCACGATCACGAGCAGCGTGCCCCAAATAAACATTCGAGGAAGATTGCGCTGCGGATCCTTCACTTCACCGCAGAGCGGCGCGACGTTGTTCCAGCCATCGTAAGCCCAAAGGGCGCCGAGCATTGCTGCACCGATACCGGCGAGTCCGCCCATCGCGCTCGCTTCCACGCCCTCGCACGTGCCGCCGGATGCAGAGGACGTGAAGTTACCGAAATCGCCACTGCCGAATACGAAGGCGCCCACACCGACACCGATCACCGTCAATACTTTGATCACGGTGAGTAAGGTAGCCGCGCCTCCCGTCGCCGTTACCGAGGCGCAGTTGAACAGCGTGACGAGCCACAGCGCGCCCAAAGCGAATACCGTGATGCCAGGTACTTCGATTCCATCACCGAGCGGCAGCGTCAACCAGGTTGAATCGAGTGCGCCGCCGAGTGCCGTGTTCAAAAATATCGCGAAGCCAACAGCCAGTGCCGCCTGGGATCCGGTCTTCATGATCGCGAAGACCGTCCATCCGTAAAGAAAACTGGTCAGCCGACCGTAAGCCTTGCGCAAGAACACATAGTCACCGCCCGCCGCAGGCATCATCGAGGCGAGTTCGGCGTAACAGAACGCACCTAAAAGGGAGAGGATGCCTGCTGCAGCCCACACTGCCATGACGATCATCGGATCGTCCACGTTGCAGGTCATCACGCGAGTCTTGAGAAACACACCCGTGCCGATGACGTTCGCCACGTTGATGGCGATGCCCGCCGTCAGCCCGAGCCCCCGATTGAGCTGGGTCATCGAGTGGCTCTAGAGAGCTGTTCGCACAAGGCCGGCACGGCATCGATGGCGCTCGGCCCCATTCGAGTCAATCGGGTATCCGAATAGGTGAGGACACGTTTGTTCGCCACGGCTTTGATGGAGGGAAATCGCGCCCAACGCTCTCGCCAATCACGCGCCGTGATGGGGGGCGCCGTCATGAGAATCACGTCCGGGTTTCGTTTTTTGATGTCTTCGAATTCGACGACGGGCGAGGGAAAGTCGATGTCATCGTAGAGATTACGGGCGCCGCAGCGACGCAAGGCATCGGACACGACATTGCGACTACCGACGGTGTAGAGCGGTACGTCCCAGATCATGAAAAACACATCGAGCGGCGGGCGCGCCCTCGCCGTCCCCTTTGGCAAGCCGGCGATTTTCGACTCCATGGCGAGCGCGGACCGCTCGGCCACCGATGAGGTACCCGTAAGTTGCCCGAGCCGTCGAACGGAGCGCGGGATGTCGTCGAGCGTCCGGACACTAACGTAATACACCTTGAGCTTGAGCTTATTGACGAGGCTATCGATGATGAGCTCGTTGGCAAGATCCTTCCAGACGACGACCACGTCGGGCTTCAGCGCGATGAGCCGATCGAACACCAGCGCGTTTGCGTCACCGATACGCTCGATTTTTTTGGCTGCTTCAGGCTCGTCGGACCCGACAACGGTGGCGAGCACGCGATCTCCTGCGCCGGCCGCGAACAGCATCTCGGTAGCGCCGGGGGCCAGACTGACGATTCGTCTCGCCGGCGCCTCGAGCCGCAATGTTGCTCCGGTATCGTCACGAATGGTGATCGCTGAAGCGTGCACCCGCGACGGCATCGCCAGCATCACAGCGATGATGAGGCACGCGATCGTAAAAGGCGCGCGGATCATTATTTGGAACCGCTGCGGCAAGCGGAGCAACCGGAAGGAGATTCGATCCGACGGCGAATTCGCTCGAGGGGACCGCGTACCGGCGGAAACACGCGGTGGGCGATATTGACGAGACGTAACCGCAAGGCGTCGCCCGCGATGGCCCAAAAAACATATCCCGAAGCACCGATGACGAGGAGCGCAACGAGACCCTGCTGCAAGATGACATGACTCATGTCCAACCTCTTATCCTGCTCCGAACAGGAGCGCGACGCGATAGGTCACGAACGCGGCCAGATAAGCCAGACCAAAGAGATACGCGGTCATGA
>JBMTZJ010000026.1:0-14243 GCA_049455515.1 Steroidobacteraceae bacterium | reverse complement strand
CATGGCACCCGCGTAGGAGCCGAGCGTGGTGAGCGGATCGAGAGATTCCTCGCGCGTTAGCAATAAAAAATGCTCGAGTTCGGAGCGGAAGAATCGACTGCGCGGCGGATAGTCGAAGCCGAGCGTCATGAGCGCATCGAGCACGCGCCAGGAGCCTTTGTTACGTCCGTAATTGGTTTCGATGCCGATGATGGCAGCGATATACGCGGGCGAGACCCCCGTTTTGGCATACGCAGCCTCGAGTCGTGCCTGGTGCTCCCTCGAGAATTCGACGCCTCGCGCGATACGCTCGGCCGTGACGAGCCGGTAACTGTATTCCCACCATCGCAACACGGTTTCGGCAGGTCGGGTGATCGCCGCGATGATGCGGGGCTGATGCATCCCTTGGGCGAGCAGCGCCCGGATATCGCTCTCGGCGATTTTATTTTTTTCGGCGGTTTCTTTGATGAAAGCGCTGATGTCCTCTCGACCGAGATCGAAGGGCATCGGTTCGGTGGGCGTGGGCGTCGAGACCGATACGCTCGGCGCGCTCGGGGCGGTCGCAGGGGTCGGCGCAGCCGCCGCGGGCGCAGGCACGGTCTCGGCGCGTGCAACGGCTTTTTCGGCCGGCGCGACGCAAGCCGTCAGCGCGATGGGCAACAAGAAGACAATACAGAGAACGCGAGTGTGAAGGGCGCCTTTGGCGTGTTTCATCAGGCTGCGAGTTTACGGTTGGCGTACAACGACATGAGCATACCGAAGCCTGCCAACAGGGTCACCATCGAAGTGCCGCCGTAACTCACGAGGGGCAGTGGCACGCCGACGACGGGCAGCAGTCCGCTCACCATGCCCGCATTGATGAACACGTAGACGAAGAACGTAGCGGCGAGACTGCCAGACAGCAGTCGAGCGAACGTGTCGCGCATCTGCGAGGCAAGGAAAATCGCGCGAAGGACCACGAATACGTAGAGTCCGATCAGCACCAGAGCGCCGACCAGACCGAGTTCTTCGCCGATTACGGCGAAGACAAAATCCGTCGTGCGTTCCGGTAGGAACTCGAGCTGGCCTTGCGAGCCCTGCAGGTAGCCTTTACCGAATATTCCACCCGAACCGATGGCGATCACCGACTGGATGATGTGATAGCCCGAACCGAGCGGATCGGCTTGTGGATCGAGGAAGGTCAGTACGCGTTGCCGTTGGTAATCGTGCAGGAAATACCAGCCGACGATCGCGGCCGCGATGCTGCCAAGTCCCAACACGACAATGTATCGAATCTGCAGTCCGCCGAGCAGCAACACGATAAGCCCGCCCATCAAAATGAGCAGACCCGTACCGAGATCGGGCTGCACGATCGTGAGTGCCGTCGGTACGAGAATGACGCTCGCCAGTAGTGCGAGAGTTCGCGAGTCGGGAGGCAACGGACGCTCGCGCAAGATCCAGGCGCAGGTCATCGGAACGGCAAGCTTCATGAGCTCGGAAGGCTGAAATCGGATGAAGCCGAGGTCGAGCCAGCGCTGCGCGCCTTTGCCGACGTAGCCGATGGCATCGACGATGACGAGTAGAACGAGACCGATGACGTACAGCCAAGGCGTGAGTCGACGCAACATGCCCGGCCGTAGCTGTGCGAGAACCAGCATGAGCGCAGCACCTAGCGCGAGTCGCGTGCTGCCACGAAGTACCGACTCCCAATCACCGCCCGAGGTGCTGTAAAGCACGAACTGCCCGTACGCCGCGATGGCGGCGAGGCCTGCAAGCAGGGGTCCATCAAGACGCAGGCTACCGAGCAGCTGCGCCGTTCGCGTCAGGGTTCTCTGCGTGGTGCTGTCGACGTCCTCGCGCAGCATCATTCCTCCGACATATCGCCGCTCATCGGCGCACTCGTCGCGTTATGGGTCAAAGATTCGGGAAACTTGCGCAACAGATAGGCATCCATGATGGTTCGGGCGATCGGAGCTGCTGTGCCGCTGCCGCTACGCCCATTTTCCACGATCACTGCGATCGCGATCTTCGGCGCCTCGGCCGGCGCGAACGCGACGAACCAAGCGTGATCACGCAAGCGCTCGGAGATCGCCGCCTCGTTATAGCGGGCATTTTGCGCGACCGTAAACACCTGAGCCGTTCCCGTCTTGCCCGCAATCGTATAGGGGGCGCCGGCTGCAGCTCGCGTTGCGGTTCCGCCTTGCATCACCGCCAGCATGCCATCCACGACTCGATCCCAGTCCTCCGGCTTACCCGCATTCGGGCGGGGCAGGAGCTTCGGCGCGAGCTCGGTCACCTTCTGATTTTCCGGATCGCGAAGAGCGCGAACGAGTCGTGGCTGAAAATTTTGACCCCGCGTGGCAAGAATGGCTGTCATGTGTGCGAGCTGCAGCGGCGTGCTCGTCATATAGCCCTGACCGATGCTGAAGATCACGGTTTCTCCGGGAAACCAGACCTGATCGCTGCGTTTTTTGAAGGCTTGTTTCTTCCACTCGGGCGAGGGGAGGATCCCCGCCTTCTCACCTCCGATGTCGATCCCGGTGGGTTCGCCAAGCCCGAACTCGGAGAGAAAGTCGTGTAGACGACGGACGCCGAGTCGAGTCGACATTTCATAGAAATACGTATCGCAGGATTGCGCGATGGCGCTACGAAGGTCCGTGGGCCCGTGTCCTTTCGGCTTCCAGTCACGGAACCGGTGACTGCTTCCGGGTAGGGAGTAGAACCCGACGCAGTAGTGTGGCGAGAGCGGTTCGGTCACTCCATAGGTGAGCCCGGCTAACGCCACGACGGGCTTGATCGTCGAGCCGGGCGGATACGTCCCGCGCAGAGCGCGATTGAAGAGCGGACGATCCGGGTTTTCATTGAGCGCACGAAACTCAGCGCGGGTCAGTCCGCGAGCGAACAGGTTCGGATCGAACCCCGGACGGCTGACGAGCGCCAGAACATCGCCATTGTTCGGATCGAGCGCGACGATGGCGGCGCGCTGGTCGCGGACCAGATCTTCCGCGACGCGCTGCACCTCGAGATCGAGTGTGAGTAACAGATCATTTCCTGGGTCACCCGGTATCGTGGTCCGCATGGCCTCGAGGCCACCGGCCTTGTCGACCGAACGGCCTCGGGCATTCACCATGATTTCACGTCGGCCGTTACGACCGCGTAGCACGTCCTCGAAGGCTGCCTCGACACCGACTTTGCCGATGGTCGAACTGCCAGCATACGCCTCGCGATCGATACGCTCGAGATCGCTGGCTGAGATCGAGCCCACGTAGCCGAGCGCGTGGACGGCCGTCTCGCCGTGCGGATAGCTACGTGCGAGTCGTGTTCGGATATCGACGCCCGGGAAATCGTGGCGGTTTACGGCGAAGCGCGCCATGTCGTCGTCGTTGAGGAACAGCCGGATGGGCACGCTGTCGAAGGATCGGCGCGAGCGAATGGTGCGCCGGACGTCGTCGAGATCGTCTTGCTCGATGAGGCCGATGTCGACGAGGCCTCGTAGCGTCGCATCGAGATTCGGAACTTCTTCGGGGACGAGTTCTAGCTTATACGCGGGCTTGTTCTCCGCGAGGATCTTGCCGTGACGATCGTAAATGATGCCTCTCGGCGCCGGTTGCGGCTCGATGCGTACGCGATTTCCTTGAGCGAGGTCGGTGTAGTAGTCGTACTTCACGACCTGCAGCCAGATCAGCCGACCGAACAAGACAACCGCCAGCGCACTGACGATGATCGAGGCCGCGAGTGCACGCTGCTCGAAAATGCGCTGCTCGCGCCAGAAATCTTTGATTCGCCCGCGGGTGCTCATGTCAGCGACGAGCGCGGTTTTCGCTCGCCTGCCACGCCGAGGACAGCGGCCAGATCAGCGCACCGGTGACGATGGGAAGCCAGCGCATCCAGCCGCCCGAGGCATTGCCCGTCCAGCCGTCGACGGCCCAAGTGATAGCCTCGAAGGCGAACAACAGGCTCGCAGCGAACAAGGTTTGCTCGAACATCGGCTTGTTGCGCACGATGAGATGTTGACGGATCGCGACGTAGGCGACGAACGATAGCGCGAGGGCGTGTTGACCAAAGATAACGCCGTTATAGACATCGAGCGCGAGGCCGACGACAAATCCGAGGCCGATGCCGCCGATACGCGGCGCGATCAGCGACCAGAAAATAACGGTCATGACAGCGAGCGGCGGACGCACGATCGAGAGCCACCATGGGAGCGGCACGACTTGCAGTACGAACGCGGCGAGCGTCGACCACATCAGTCTGCTACGAACCGTAGCCCCGATCATTTTTTGACCTCGGTCTTCGCGACCTCGGCCGAGGTGGCCGCCTCAGCCGGTGCAGACGGGTGCGCCGCATCGAACCAGATTAACGCGACGAGTCGGTCGCGATCGAGCTTCGCCAGCATCTCGGCATCCACCTGTGCAAGCGGTGAGGCACCGTCTCGACGAGCTCGACTCACCTTGGCGACAGGATATCCGGCGGGAAAAACGCCTCCGAGGCCCGAAGTGACGAGTAGATCCCCTTCGCGAATGTCCGTTTGCAGGGGCAGCAGCGGCAGCGCGAGTCTGCCTTCGCGGCCGGTGCCGAGCGCGAGCGTGCGTTGACCGGTGCGCGCAATTTGTACGGGGACGGCATGCTCGGGATCCGAGAGCAGGATGATTTCGGTGCTCCAGGGACCAACGCGCAGCGCTTGGCCGACGAGGCCGCCGGCCGCAATCACGGTTTGACCCTTCGCAACGCGGTGCACGGCGCCGCGATCGACGGTGTAACGCTGGCGGGCGCGACTGTTATCGGTGGCGATGATGCGGGCGCTCATCCATTTTTGAGCGACGTCCGCAGCGGCAGTCCGAAGGTTGCGTAGCTCGCGATTTTCGATTTCGAGGTCTGCGCGTCGCATGGCGAGCAGCTCGAGCTCGCGAATACGCTCGCGAAGTTGTCTGTTCTCTTCTTGGAGTACGCTGCGCTCCGCAAAATTGTTTCGGGTCCACTCCCAGGCTTTGACGGGGGAATCGAGCGCAACCCTCAAGGGATAGGCCGCAGCCGAGAGACCGAAGCGCACGGAGTCGAGCCACCCACCGCGATGATCAAGCCACATGATGGCGAGCGCGAGGACCGCGTACGAGAAGAAGCGCAGCCCCGCCGGGGTGCCGCGTTGGATGATGTTCCGGCTGCTGGCCGCGTTACTCAAGCCCGAAGTTGCCGGCGCCGAGCTCGTCCATCAGCTCGAGGATGCGACCGCCGCCGCGCGCGACGCAGGTGAGCGGATCCTCGGCGATGACGACCGGTACGCCGGTTTCCTCGGTGATGAGTTTGTCGATATCGCGCAGCAGCGCGCCGCCGCCCGTGACGACGATTCCGCGTTCGGCGACGTCGGAGCCGAGTTCGGGCGGGGTTTGTTCGAGCGCTTGTTTGACGGCGCCGACGATACCCTGCAGCGGTTCTTGCAGCGCTTCGAGGATCTCGTTGCTGTTGAGCACGAAACTGCGCGGCACACCCTCGGAAAGATTTCGGCCTTTGACCGAGATCTCGCGAACGGTTTGTCCCGGGTACGCCGATCCGATTTCGATCTTGATGCGCTCGGCCGTCGTTTCACCGATGAGGATGCCGTAGTTGCGGCGCACGTAATTGATGATGGCATCATCGAAGCGATCGCCACCGATACGTGCAGACTGCGCGTACACGATGCCGTTGAGCGAGATGACGGCGACCTCAGAGGTGCCACCGCCGATGTCGAGCACCATCGAGCCGCGCGCTTCTTGAACCGGCAGCCCCGCGCCGACGGCAGCCGCCATCGGTTCGCTGACGATCGCCACGGTGCGCGCACCGGCGCCTTCGGCCGATTCGCGGATCGCGCGTCGCTCGACTTGCGTCGAGCCGACCGGCACGCATACGAGTACACGCGGCGACGGCTTGAGCAGACGGTTGTCGTGCACCTTCGCGATGAAGTACTGCAGCATCTTTTCGGTGTAGGTGAAGTCGGCGATGACGCCGTCTTTCATCGGACGCACCGCGGTGATGTTGCCGGGGGTACGACCCAGCATATTTTTGGCTTCGGCACCGACGGCCACGATGACCTTTCCGCCTCGGCTGAAGTCGTCCTGCACGGCGACCACGGAAGGCTCGTTAAGGACGATGCCCCGGTCGCGAACGTAGATCAGCGTGTTGGCTGTCCCGAGGTCAATGGAGATGTCGCTGGAGAAGTAGCCGCGAAGACGTTTGAACATCGTGATGTGCCGGAGCTCGGGGTGGGGGAAAGGGCTGGGAAAAGGCTTGTAATTTAACAACCTGCGGGCCCTTCGACAAGGCAACGATGGTATGATTCGAGGCCCGTCTAGGGCCCCCGAACATGAGCCTCACCCGCGCAGACATCGAAAACATCGCGCGCCTTGCGCGCCTGGAGTTGACCGAGGCCGAGATTCCGGTCTACGTCGATTCCCTCTCCAAGATCTTCGCCTTCGTCGGCGAGCTCGACCGTGCCCCGACGGCCGGTATCGACCCGATGGCACATCCCATGCCGGGGTTGGCGCAGCGTTTGCGAGTCGACGAGGTCACCGAGACCGACCGCCGCGACACCTTCCAGCGCAACGCGCCGAAAGTCGAAGCGGGTCTGTACCTCGTGCCCAAGGTGATCGAATGAGCGCCCCGGCTCCCACCGTCGCGGCGCTCGCTCAGGGCTTGGCGGCAGGACAGTTCTCGAGCGTCGAGCTGACCCGCCACTATCTCGAGCGTATCGCCGCCGCTCAGCCTGAACTCAATGCCTTCATTACCGTGACGGGCGAGTCTGCGCTCAAGGCTGCCGCCGAGGCCGATGCCTCGCGTGCGGCGGGGCGTGCCGGCCGTCTGACCGGCGTGCCGATCGCGCACAAGGACATCTTCTGTACGGAAGGTGTTCGCACCACGTGCGGCTCCAAGATGCTCGGCAATTTCGTCTCGCCCTACGACGCGACGATCGTCTCGGGCCTGCGCGCGGCCGGAACCGTGATGCTCGGCAAGCTCAACATGGACGAGTTCGCCATGGGCTCGTCCAACGAAACGAGCTTCTTCGGCCCTGTTCGTAACCCCTGGGACACGCAGATGGTTCCCGGCGGCTCTTCGGGCGGATCTGCGGCCTCAGTGGCGGCGCGTATCGTGCCTGCGGCGACTGCGACGGATACTGGCGGTTCGATACGTCAGCCCGCGGCGCTATGCGGCGTCACGGGTATCAAGCCGACCTACGGGCGCTGCAGTCGCTACGGCATGATCGCGTTCGCCTCGAGTCTCGATCAGGCCGGGCTCATCACCGTCAGCGCCGAAGACGCCGCCTTGCTGCTCGGTCCGATGTCGGGCTTCGATCCGCGAGACTCGACGAGTGTCGACTCTCCGGTACCCGATTACACGGCCACTCTCGGTGACTCGCTGCAAGGGCTCACCATCGGCTTGGTACGCGAATTCTTTGACAAAGGCCTCGATGCCGCGTGCGAGCAGCGCATCCGTGATGCCATCGCTGTCTACGAAAAACTCGGTGCCAAGGTTCGCGAGGTGAGTTGCCCCAATCTGCCACTCTCCGTGCCCACGTATTACGTCGTGGCGCCGGCCGAGTGCTCCTCGAATCTCGCGCGTTTCGATGGCGTGCGTTTCGGTCATCGCTGCGATTCGCCCAAAAATTTGCTCGATCTCTACTGTCGCTCACGCGGCGAGGGTTTTGGCGCAGAAGTGAAGCGTCGCATCATGACGGGCACCTACGTGCTCTCGGCGGGCTACTACGACGCCTATTACCTCAAGGCGCAGCGTGTTCGGCAGCTCATCAGTGCCGATTTCGCCCATGCCTTCAAAGAATGCGACTTGCTCGTCGGCCCGACGACGCCGACGCCGGCGTTCCGTATCGGCGCCAAGTGTGACGATCCGATCACCATGTACCTCAACGACATCTACACCATCGGTGCCAATCTCGCAGGGTTGCCGGGGATGTCCATTCCCTGCGGGTTCGTCGACGGTCTGCCGATTGGCTTACAGATCGTCGGCCCGCATTTCTCCGAGGCGCGTATGCTCAACGCAGCGCACCGCTACCAGCAGGAAACCGACTGGCATCTCAAGACGCCGTCGGCGTTCGCCTGAGGATTCGCCATGGAATGGGAAACCGTCATCGGCCTCGAAATCCACGCGCAGCTCGCGACGCGGTCCAAGATTTTCTCAGGTTCTGCCACCGCCTATGGCGCCGAGCCCAATACGCAGGCGAACCTGGTCGATCTCGGTTATCCGGGTGTTCTGCCGGTGCTCAACGGCGAGGCGGTGCGGATGGCCGTACGCTTTGGGCTCGCCATCGGTGCGCGCATCGCCCCGCACTCGGTATTCGCCCGTAAGAATTACTTTTATCCCGACTTGCCGAAGGGCTATCAGATCAGCCAGTACGAGCTGCCCGTCGTGGCGCAGGGCTCACTCGATATCGTGCTCGACGACGGGACCCGAAAGCGTGTCGGCATCACGCGTGCACACCTTGAAGAAGACGCAGGGAAATCTTTGCACGAGGGGATGCCCGGCATGAGCGGCATCGACCTCAATCGTGCCGGCACGCCGCTCATCGAGATCGTGAGCGAGCCCGATCTGCGCTCGGCCAAAGAAGCCGTGGCGTACATGAAGAAGGTGCACACGCTCGTGCGTTACCTCGACATCTGTGACGGCAACATGCAGGAAGGCTCGTTTCGCTGCGACGCGAACGTGTCGGTACGCCCGAAGGGTAGCGACAAATTCGGAACCCGCGCCGAGATCAAGAACCTCAATTCCTTCCGGTTCGTCGAGAAGGCGATCAACTACGAAGTCGAGCGTCAAATCGAGTTGATCGAGTCCGGCGGCAAGGTCGTGCAGGAGACGCGTCTCTACGACCCCGATAAGGGCGAGACGCGCTCCATGCGCTCCAAAGAAGAAGCGAACGACTATCGATACTTCCCGGATCCCGATCTGCTGCCGCTCGTGATCGACTATTCGTTCGTCGCCACGGTGAAGGCCTCGTTGCCCGAGCTGCCCGATGAAAAAGCCGCGCGGTTCGTACGCGACTACGGACTCTCGGAGTACGACGCGGGCGTGCTGACGGCAAGCCGGGAGCTCGGCGCGTTCTACGAAGAGGTCGTTCGTCGGGTCGGTCGAGATCCCAAGCTGTGCGCCAATTGGGTCATGGGCGATCTTGCAGCCTTCCTCAATAAGGACAATCTCGAGATCGGCGACTCGAAGGTCAACGCGGAGGCGCTCGCGGGTCTCGTGACACGCATCGTCGATGCGACGATCTCCGGCAAGATCGCCAAAGACGTCTTCGAGGCGATGTGGGCGAGCGGCGAGAGTGCCGATGCCATCATCGAGCAGAAGGGCCTTCGTCAGATCACCGACACGGGCGCCATCGAGAAAGCCATCGACGACGTCATGGCCAAGAACCCGGGCCAGCTCGCCGACTATCGCTCTGGCAAAGACAAGCTATTCGGCTTCTTCGTCGGTCAGGTGATGAAGGCGACGGGCGGCAAGGCGAATCCCGCGCAACTCAACGACCTGTTGCGCAAGAAACTCTCGGGTTGATGCAGGACGTACCGCGCAGCGAGAGTGCCTCGAGCGAGCATCGGGTCATCGACCTCGTGCAGCGCTTCGTGGTCGAGCAACAATCTGTACGCGGTCAGTTCGTGCGACTCGGGCCGGCGTGGCTCGCTTTGCGCGAGCACGCCGATTATCCAGAGCCGGTCAGGCGTTTGCTGGGTGAGGCAGTTTCCGCCGTCGTTTTACTCGCCTCCACGCTCAAGTTCGAGGGTGAGCTCACCTTGCAGATGCAGGGAAATGGCGGCGTGCGTCTGCTCGTCGCGCAGTGCACGCACGATTTTCGCATCCGGGGCGTCGCTCGGTTCGATCGCGAGCGCATCGCGAACGAGGACGGATTCGCAAGTCTCGCAGGCGAGGGCACCATCGTCGTCACCATCGAGACGGGTAAGCAGGCTGCGCGTTACCAGGGCATCGTACCGATCGGCGGCGGGTCGCTGGCCGCATCGCTCGAGCATTACTTTGAGACCTCCGAGCAATTGCCGACGCGCGTCGTGCTCGGTGCCGATGATTTCGGCACCGCAGGGCTGCTCGTACAGCGCATGCCAGGACAGGGTGGATTCGCCGGCGAGGGTCGCGCGCTTGAAGACGAGGCCGACCGAACATTCGCCGCCGCCTGCGAGGCGATCACCGGTGTGCAGAGCGATGAGCTACTCGCGCGTCCGGCTGCCGAGCTCATGCGTCGAACCTTCGCAGGGCTCGATCTTCGAATCCATGGCTCACACGCGGTCGGCTTTCGGTGTCGATGCAGTGCCGAACGTGTCGAGGGCATGCTGCGTTCGCTCGGCGCATCAGAGGTCGAGTCGATCATCGCTGAGCGCGGCCAGGTGACCGTGACCTGCGAGTTCTGTCACAAGCCCTGGGGTTTCGATGCGGTAGACGTCTCTCGTCTTTTTGGTCCCGCTGCAGATCAGCCGCCAGGCTCCAGCGCCGTCAATTGAGCGCTGCGTGAGTGGCGGCGTCAGCCTCGATGCGCGCTCGCGAGATACGACTCGCTCTGCATCTCGATCAGGCGGCTCGTCGTACGCTCAAATTCGAAGCGTAAGCGCTCTCCACGGTAAAGCGTCATAGGCTCCGCGGCTGCGGAGATCACGAGCTTGACCCGTCGATCGTAAAACTCGTCGACGAGCGCGATGAACCGGCGCGCGGCGTCTTCGCGTTCACGGGTGAAGACGGGAACGTCGGACAGCAACACCGACTGATACTCGCGCGCGAGGTGGACGTAGTCGTTCTGGCTGCGTGGCCCCTCGCATACGGCGTTAAAGTCGAACCAGACGACGTTATCGCTCTGCCGGATCACCGAGATCGGCCGACCCTCGATGTCGAGATGACCTCCAACGTGTCCCGCGCCGTCCGCGAGCGTTTCAAAAATCGTCGTCAGAGAATCATTGACGTGAGGGTCATCGGTTCGCAGGTAGATCGGTGCGCGCGTTAGCTGCCGCAACCGATAGTCCGTTTCGCCATCGACCCGCACCACTTCGCAGTGTCGCTCGATCAGGTCGATGGCCGGCAGAAACCGCTGGCGTTGCAGACCACCTTTGTAAAGTCCCGAGGGCGGCACATTCGAGGTAAACACCAAGCTGACACCCCGATCCACGAGGTGCGTGAAGAGTCCTGCGAGCAGCATGGCGTCGGCGATATCGCTGACAAAGAGCTCATCGAGACACACGAGGCGCGACTCGAGAGCGATATCGGTCGCGACGGCAGCGAGCGGATCGACCTCGTCACGGTGCCGACGTAGCCCCTCGTGCACGCCCTGCATGAACCGATGGAAGTGGCTGCGGCGCTTGGTCTCGAGCGCGATCGACTCGAAGAAAAGATCCATGATCCAGGTCTTTCCGCGACCGACGCTGCCCCAAAGATAAACGCCTTTTGGCGGGGCTGAAGACCCGGACCCCACGAGCCGACGAACCATTTTTTTGATCGTGGGCTCTGTATGGCTCGCTGCGAGCTCGGACCTCAAACGCTCAAGATGCGTAATGGCCTGGTGTTGCGCAGGATCGACGGAAAATCCGCTGGCCTCGAGCGCTCTGAAATAGCGATTCGCCAGCGTCTGCACGGCATCGGTCATGAGCGCAGCTCCGGAAGATCCTTGAAGTACTCGAGGGCGCTCGGATTTGCGAGCGCATCGGTATTGGTGACCGGCAGGCCGTGGACAATATTGCGGACGGCGAGCTCGACGATCTTTCCGCTGATCGTTCGGGGGATGTCGGGTACGGCGATGATGCGGGCAGGGACGTGGCGCGGTGAGGTGTTTTGGCGGATCACTTCGCGAATGCTCTGACGTAGCTGTTCATCGAGCGCGACACCCTCACGCAGACGCACGAAGAGGACGACTCGTACATCGCCTTGCCAATCCTGCCCGATACAGAGCGACTCCAAAACCTCGGGCAGCGTCTCGACTTGCCGGTAGATCTCCGCGGTCCCGATACGCACGCCGCCCGGGTTCAGTACGGCATCCGATCGTCCGAGAATCATGAATCCGCCATGGCGCGTTTTCACGGCGTAATCGCCGTGATGCCAAAGGCCTGCGTAACGTTCGAAGTACGCCTTGCGATAACGACTGCCATCGTCGTCACCCCAAAATCCGACCGGCATCGATGGAAAACTTCGGCGACAGACGAGCTCACCCTTCTCGTCGGCGGGGAGCGAGCGTCCTGCATCGTCGACGATGTCGACCGCCATGCCGAGCCCGGCGCATTGCAGCTCACCGCGATACACGGGAGCAGTCGGGTTTCCGATGCAGAAACTCGAGATGATGTCCGTTCCGCCCGAAATGGAGGCGAGGTGAAGATCGGATTTGATCTCCCGGTAAACGAAGTCGAATTGCTCGGGTGCGAGCGGAGCCCCGGTCGAGATCAAGGTTCGCAAGGCTGGCAACGAGACACGCTCGCGCGGACGATAGCCCGCCTTGTCGAGTGCAGCGAGAAACTTGGGGCTCGTGCCGAAAATACTGACGTGCTCTTCTTCGGCCATGCGCCATAGCACCCCCTCGTCGGGGTGCAACGGCGAGCCGTCGTAGAGCACCAAGGTCGCGCCGACTGCCAGGCCGCTCACGAGCCAGTTCCACATCATCCATCCGCAGGTCGTGAAGAAGAACAGTCGATCCTGTCGACGCAGGTCGACGTGCAGTTCGTGTTCTTTGAGATGTTGCAGCAATGTTCCGCCGGCGCCGTGCACGATACATTTCGGTTTGCCGGTGGTGCCCGAGGAATACATCACGAAGAGCGGATGCTCGAACGGCAAACGCACGAAATTCGGCTTGGCACCGGGCGTGCCGAAGCGCGACCAGAGATGCGCAGCGGGCAGACTCGACAAATCGGGCGCCGCCGTCACGTAGGGGACGACGATGACGCTGGTGACGGAGGGTAGTTCTCTGAGAACGCTGGCGATCGGCGTCAAAGAATCGATCGTCTTACCGGCATAAAAATACCCGTCCGCCGTGATCAACACCTTTGGCGCAATCTGCCCGAATCGATCGAGCACGCCTGCGATGCCGAAGTCGGGTGAGCACGATGACCACGTCGCGCCGAGACTCGTCGCAGCCAACATGGCGATGACGGCTTCGGGAAGATTCGGCAGAAAAGCTGCGACGCGATCCCCGGGTTTTACGCCGGCGTCGCGTAACCCCGCAGCGACTCGACCCACCTCGGCGTGGAGCTGTCGATACGACAGCGTGCGACGCTGTCCCCGCTCGTTCGTGGCGAGCAAGGCCAGATGATCGTCATGAAAGCGCAGCAGGTTCTCGGCGAAGTTCAGGCGAGCGCCCGGAAACCATTGGGCACCGGGCATCTTGTCGCCATCGAGGAGCACCGGATGATCCGTCCAATCCGCACGGACATCCGTGAAATGAGCGAGTTCGAACCAGAAGGCGTCAGGCTGCTCGATCGACCAACGATGCAAGGACGCGTAGTCCTCGAACTGCAAACCCCTCCGGGCGGCGAGACACTCGACGAAGCGCGTCAAATTCGCGTCGTCTCGGCGCGCCACATTCGGACTCCACAACGCCGCGTCGGACATCGTCAGAGCGACTGGTAGATCGGTCCCGAGCCGCCCTCGGGCGTCGTCCAGTCAATGATTTGGTAGGGGTCCTTGATGTCGCAAGCTTTGCAATGCACGCAGTTGGCTGCATTGATCTGCAAGCGCTTTCCGCCTACGCCGTCATCGACCATTTCATAGACGTTGGCAGGGCAGAAGTTCTGGCAAGGATTGCCGAACTCCTGCGCGCACTTCGTCGCGCAGATGTTCGGATCTCGAACCTTGAGATGGATCGGTTGATTCTCCTCATGAGAGTTATTCGCGAAGAACACCGAAGCCAGTCGGTCGCGCGGTGCGAGCGTACGCTCCGTCCAGCCGCGATCGGGCGAGTCGAACTCATCTAAGCGTTGGGTCTCCGCGTAGGCTGCCGTATTACGCAGCGTCCACGGCGTGCGTCCGCCCGTAATCGTTTCGAGCGCACCATTCGCCATCGCGAACCAGAGGCCGCGTTTGAATCCGGGTTTGATATTACGAACCGACTTGAGTTCTCGGCCGCCCTCCGAGGCGCGAAAGCGCGCATCGAAACCCGCTGGCGCGCAGTCGTGTTCCGCAAGGTGTTCGGCGGCGAGCATGCCGCAGCGAATGGCCTGATGGATACCTTTGATCTTCGCAACGTTGAGTGTGCCCGCCGCATCACCGATGAGCACAGCACCCGGCATCTCAAGCTTGGGCAGAGACTGCCAGCCCCCCGCGGCGATGGTGCG